>CAMOCU010000290.1 GCA_946610835.1 uncultured Clostridia bacterium
CTCGAAGAAGCCGCTTCGGCCGATCTGATTCTCAACGTCTGCGACGCGTCCGACCCGGAATGCGACGAGCATCTGCGTGTGACGGCGGAATTGCTCGACGAGCTGGACTGCGGCGACACGCCGGTTTTGTCTGTGCTTAACAAGTGCGATGCGGCGCTGCAGCCGGACGATCTGCCGGTGATCGGCAGGCGCGTCTGCATCTCTGCCAAAACGGGCGAGGGGCTGGACACACTGCTTGCGCAGATTGACGATATGCTTCCACCCACGCGCATGCGCGTAAAGCTCCTGCTTCCCTATTCCATGGGCGGCGAAGCCGCGCGGCTGCGGCAGGACGGCGAGGTTTACGCCGAGGAATACACGCCCGACGGACTGCTGCTGGATCTGACAGCCTCGATCCGCCTGCTGGATGGATTGAGGGACTATATGGTTTGAATCCTCAGCAAGCGCGGAATACAACCGATGCGCACAATGGAGCGAATTTTTTCTGTTTCTTGTGCGCTTTGGCGGAATCCGTGCTTTCTGACCATTATTCTCCACGGGCGCTGCGATACACGGCGCCCTTTTGCATTTCAATACACTTGTATTCCATCAATTCCTGCACGGTCACGAGCTCAAACCCCTTTTGGCGCAGCTGTGGAATGATCTGTTCGCAGCACTGCGCGGTAAGCGCATACAGGTCGTGCATGAGGATAATATCGCCGTCCTGCGTATTGTCCACGGCGGCACGGATCACTTTTTCACGGTTGGCAGGCGTATTTTTGCCGCGCTTGCCGCCCACACGCCAGTCCTCCGTGTCCACCGACCACAACACAATCGGCTTGCCGGCGTTCTGGCGCCCTTTGCTGTTGACGCTGCCGCCCGGCGCGCGCAGGATCTGCGGCGCAACCCCCAAAAGGGACTGCACCGCTGTGTCCGTTTTTTCCGTCTGGGCGCGGATATTTTCCGCGGTCAGCGCGGTCAGCGTTTTGTGGTCAAACGTATGATTCCCGATCTGGCATCCCAGCTCCTGCTCCCTGCGCAGCACCTGTTCATATTCGGAGACCCGTTGACCCACGACGAAAAAGGTTGCCTTCGCTCCGTTGATTGTCAGCAGATCCAGGATCTTATCCGTGTGGGGGACAGACGGGCCGTCGTCAAATGTGAGCGCGACCATCTTCCTGTCCCCGGCCGTTGCGCATTCGGTTTCGGCAGCGCGTTCGGTCACAGGCGCGCGTCCGGCCGCCGTCGTCTGCGGCGCGGTTACCGGTTCCTGCGGAATGGTTTCGGGCAGACCGACGTCCGTGGAAGCCGAAAATGCGGCGGCGGCAGCCAGATACATGCTGCAAATCAGCACTGCGGCAGATTTGGAAAAAACAGATCGGTTCATTTCGTTTTACCTCCCTGCGTCGCATCGGACGCAAGTGTATTGTTTGCGTGCGCAGGGGAAGAATTCGAGGAAATTTCCGTTATCACAAAAAGATCAATCCAAATTGACATCTTTCTTTAAAAAGAGTATAATCAAAAAAAGGAGGGTGACGCCATGAAAAATATTCTTGTTACAGGCGGCGCCGGATTCATCGGTTCCAATTTTATCCATTATATTCTGGAAAAATATGACGATGTTCATGTTGTCAATTTTGACGCGCTGACCTATGCCGGCAATCTCGGCAATCTGCTGGATGTGCAGGACGATCCGCGCTATACATTCGTGCATGCCGATGTGCGCGACCGCGACGCTGTGGACGCGGTTTTTGAAGCGCACGAAATCGACACGGTGGTGCATTTCGCCGCCGAGAGCCATGTGGATCTCTCTATCACGGATCCGCAGATTTTTCTGTCCACCAATATTCTCGGCACGGGCGTTCTGCTTGACGCGGCAAAGCGGCACTGGAGCGACGCGCCGGAGGACAAATACTGCCGCACCTACCGCCCGGGCGTCAAATATCTGCAGGTTTCCACGGACGAAGTGTACGGCGCGCTGGGCAAGGACGGCCTTTTTACCGAAACTTCGCCTCTTTTGCCCAACAGTCCTTATTCCGCATCCAAGACGTCAGCGGATCTTTTGACCCGCGCATACGGCGAAACATACGGTCTGCCTGTACAGATTACCCGCTGCTCCAACAACTACGGCCCCTATCAGTTCCCGGAAAAACTGATTCCGCTGATGATCCGCAACAGCCTGCTGGATATTCCGCTGCCGGTCTACGGCGATGGAATGCAGATCCGCGACTGGCTGCATGTGTCGGATCACTGCAGCGCCATCGACACGGTACTGCGCAAGGGTACACCCGGCCGCGTATACAACATCGGCGGCAACAACGAACGGGCGAACATCGACATTGTCCGCCTGATTCTCAAAGCTGTCGGCAAGGATGAAAGCTTGATCCGCTATGTGCGGGACAGACCCGGCCACGACCGCCGGTATGCGATCGACAACACGCGCATTACCACCGAACTCGGCTGGGCGCCGCGCTGTACATTTGAGCAGGGGATGCGCGAAACAGTACAATGGTATCTTGACCACAGCGAATGGGTAGAGCAGGTTGTCAGCGGCGCATACCGGGACTATTACCGCGACATGTACGGCACGGCACAATAACGGGAGGCGGAACGAATGGATATGGTACATCTCATTCAAAAGAAGCGTGACGGCGGCACATTGACCACGCAGGAACTGCAGGCATTTGTGCGCGGCGTGACGGACGGCTCCATTCCCGATTACCAGACCGCCGCGCTGCTGATGGCCGTTTGGTTCCGCGGCATGAACAGCCGTGAAACGGCCGATCTGACGCTCGCAATGGCGGACTCCGGCGCGCGACTGTCCCACGAAGGGCTGACCGGCCCGCTTTGCGACAAACACTCCACCGGCGGCGTGGGCGACAAAACAACGCTCATCGTGCTGCCG
>CAMOCU010000291.1 GCA_946610835.1 uncultured Clostridia bacterium
GAACTTGCTTTTCTTTTTTGGGGGAAAGTGGTTCATATCAATTGACATCGCAGAATGCATACGCAGTAAAATGCATTCTTTCGCTTGCATGCAGGGGATGTAATGTGGTATAGTGAATACATAAGTTGAGAGGAGGGAGTGCAGTGGAATATACACCTGTGATCCTGCAGTTCGGGACAGATGCGGTTTTTACACGCTACAGCGTGTTTCCGGGGATCGACCTTGTTTACAAGGAAATCTGTGCGGATACAGTCCCGCGAGAAGGCCAGGCCAATCCGCATATGCTGGAGATCACGCATTGCAGGGAGGGACGCCTTGAATACAGCCATGCGACGCATGCGCATTACCTTGCTGCGGGCGATCTTGATGTTCGCGCCGGAGTCGGCAGCCCGGAGTGCTGCCCGACCGGACGATTTCGCGGCCTGAGTGTGGAGATTGACTGTGCCCGCGCGCCGCAATGCCTGTCCTGCTTCCTTGAAAATGTTGATGTGCGTCCTGCGCATCTGATGGCTAAATTTTGCGGCGACGGCGAATCCTTTATTATTCGCTCCACGCAGCAGATCAATCATATTTTTTCAGAACTTTATGATGTGCCGCAGGAGATCCGGCAGGGGTATCACAAGTTGAAGGTTTTGGAACTGCTGCTGTTTTTGTCTGCGCTGGATCCGGTACAGTCCCAGACGCGCGCACACAATCTTTCCGGGCGTCAGGCGGATCTTGCGCGCGGCGTGCGCGATTATATTTGTACCCATCTGCACCAGCCAATCACGATCGCACTGCTCTCGGAGCAGTTTCATGTGTCGGCAAGTGCGCTGAAAACGGCGTTTAAAAGCACATACGGCTCGACAGTGTATGCGTTTGTACGCACGCAGCGCATGCAGAGAGCGGCACGGGATCTGCGGGAGAGCGAACGATCCGTGCTGGAAATTGCCGGGGATTGGGGATACGAGAACGCAGGAAAATTTGCTGCGGCGTTCCGCGCCGTGTACGGCGTTTCGCCGCGCGAATATCGAAACGGCGCGGATATGACCTGATACCGTGATTGTCCTTTTGGATTATTTTTGACGCTTTTCAGAGTGGAAATTCTGAATAGAGTACTGTATACTATACATAAAGAACCGCAAAGGCGGTTTCTTTTCAGCAAGGAGGTTAGCATAAGCTAACCAAGAAAGGAACCGAAAATGAGCGTCGTGATTGTGGGCGGCAACGAATGTATGAGCCGCATGTATAAGGATATCTGCAAAGATTACAGTTGCAAGGCAAAGGTGTTTTGCAAAATGCGGGACGGGCTGAAGGAGAAAATCGGTGAACCGGATCTGCTCGTGCTGTTTACAGGCACCAGTTCACACAAAATGGTGGTGCATGCGTTGCAGGCGACCAAGGGCAGTAAAACTGTTGTGGCGCGTTCACATACCAGCTCGGCCAGCGCATTGCGGCAGATTCTGCAGGCGCATGTGGCAGGAGGTGCAGCAAATGTCTGAAGAGATGCTGGTGCGTTATTGCGCGCCTACACTGGCGGGAATGAAAACCGGAGCATTGTTTCGCGTGCGGTTTGAGCAGGCGCAGGATTTGTATGCATATATCCGGCACATCAACCGTACTGTCGGGCACAAGGGTTTGCGGATGATTCCGCTGCAGATGAATCGGGCGAGCGCAATGCTGTATGTATATCGTCCGGCACAATTGGCGCGGGATCTGGCGGATCCGCATGCACGGGAGATTTTGCGCGCGTGCGGCTATGGCGATGCTTCAGTGCGGCAGTGCATCTGTGTGCTGCGGCGGCGCCTGGCGGCACGGACTGACTTTCCGCATGAGATCGGGCTGGTTCTCGGGGATCCGCCGGAGGATGTGCGCGGGTTTATGGAAAACAAAGCCTGCCTGTATAAACAGGCGGGATTCTGGAAAGTGTACGGCGATGTGCAGGCGGCAGAAAAACTGTTTTGCAAATTCCGCAAATGTACGCGCGTATACAGCCGCTGCTGGCAAAACGGAACCGGTTTGGAGCGGCTTACCGTGGCGGTTTAAGGAAAAGCAGGGTATGCGCTGTCGTCAGACAGCGCTGTCTGAATACAAGGGAAAGAGCGGATGCATCCGTGTTTCCCGAGACTTGAGGTGAAGGATATGTCCAAAATTGCAGTCCTGTATTGGAGCGGGACAGGAAACACACAGGCGATGGCTGAAGCGGTTGCGGAAGGCGCGTCAGAAAACGGGGCGCAGGTGCAGCTGTTCACACCGTCCGAATTCGGTACAGAAGGATTGGACGCATTCGATGCGGCCGCATTCGGTTGCCCGGCCATGGGCGACGAAGTGCTGGAGGAGTCGGAATTCGCGCCGCTGTTTGATTCGATCAAAGGTCAACTTGCCGGCAAGCGTATTGCGCTTTTCGGATCTTACGGCTGGGGAGACGGCGAATGGATGCGCACATGGGAAGCGGATTGTACTGCTGCAGGCGCGGTGTTTGCTGCGGACAGTGTCATCGTCAACGATGCGCCGGATGACGACGGGATTGCCGCGTGCCGTGCGCTCGGTGCGGCGTTGGCAGAATAGTTTTTTAAACGAATAGAATACGGGACAGAATACATCCGCCGGATCGCAGACACGATCCGGCGGGTAAACTCTTTTGTATGTACATGTTAAACAGGCTGATAGATTTTGACCCAGTCAACGATCATTTGCGTCTTGTAATTCGGATTGCTTGAAATTTCGGAGGGCAGCTCATCCGGGAGTTCCAGCGAAACAATCAGATTTTCCAGCACTTCGGAAACGCCCAAGCCGAAGGATGTGCGGACTGTTTCAACACCGTTGATATAAAAGATGTACTCGTCGTCCGTCCATTTAACGCCGTAGGTGTTGTAGGTGTTGAAAATGTCTTTGCCGACA
>CAMOCU010000292.1 GCA_946610835.1 uncultured Clostridia bacterium
AAGCCGGTATTCTTTGACGAATAAGGAGATGAAACGGATGAAATACGCAGTTCAGCTTTATACCCTGCGCAATGACTGCACCAACGGCGCGGAGTTTTTAGCGCAGTTCAAAAAAATAAAGGCCCTTGGATTTGACGGCGTGGAATTTGCCGGATTCCATGACCTGCCGCTGTCCGAAATCAAAACCGCGCTGGATGCGGCCGGGCTCGAGGCTGTCGGCTGCCATTGCGGCATAGAGGATTTTGACACGCCGGAAAAAGCGCAGGCCTGCGTCGACATGGCCAAAACGCTCGGTATGGACTGCTTCGGCGTGGGCGGTGCGCCGCACTCCACGCCCGAAGAGATCCGCCATCTGCAGGATGTGTACCGCATGGCGAACGCTGTCGGCGAGCCGCAGGGCGTGCGTTTTTATTACCACAACCATTCCGAAGAATTCAAAATCACCATCGACGGTAAAACGGCCGAGGATCTGATCGGCGAAACGGCTTATCTGGAAATCGACCCCTACTGGAGCCATTATGCCGGCGAGGACAACGCCGCGCTGATTCGCCGCCTGCAGGATCGCATCGTGCACCTGCACATCAAAGACGGGCTGGACGGCCATCCGCTCGCTCTGGGCGAGGGCGATTGCGATGTACCCGCCGTGCTCGCCGCAGCCAAAGAGATTGATCTTGCGTGGGTGATTCTGGAAAACGACGAGCCGAACCCGGACGGCTTTGCCGACATCACGCGCAGCATGGCTTTTTTCAAAGCCAACGCATAAAGGAGGACAACCATGAAGTTAGGTGTTTTTACAACCCTTTTGAGCGACGTCCCTTTTGAACGGGCATGCCAATATTTCCACGAACTCGGTCTGCAGATGGTCGAGATCGGCTGCGGCGGATATCCGGGCAATGCACACGCCGACCCCGACGTTCTGCTTCAGGACGAAGCTGCTTTCCAAGCTTTCTGCGACACGCTGAAAAAATACGATCTGGAAATCAGCGCGCTGTCCTGCCACGGCAATCCTGTCCACCCGGACAAACAGACGGCCGCGATGTACGACAGCACCATCCGCAAAACGATCCTGCTGGCCGAAAAGCTCGGATTGCATCAGATCAACACGTTTTCCGGCTGTCCCGGCGACCATGAGGGTGCAAAATACCCCAACTGGGTCACCTGCCCGTGGCCGAATGACTTTGCCGAAATTCTGGAATGGCAGTGGAACGAGGTTCTGATTCCCTACTGGAAAGACCTCGTCGCGTTCGCCAAAGCGCACGGCGTGGACAAAATTGCGCTGGAGCTGCACCCCGGATTCTGCGTATACAACACAGAAAGCCTGCTGCGTCTGCGTGAGGCGGTCGGCCCCGAAATCGGTGCGAACTTTGACCCCAGTCATTTGATCTGGCAGGGTATGGATCCCGTTGCGAGCATTCGCAAACTCGGCGATGCGATCTTCCATTTCCACGCAAAGGATACGAAAATTGACAAATACAATACCGCCGTCAACGGCGTTTTGGATACCAAACCTTACGGCGACGAAATCCATCGTTCGTGGATCTTCCGCACCATCGGTTACGGCAACGACGCATCCTATTGGAAGGACATCATTTCCGCGCTGCGCATGGTGGGGTATGATTACGCGATCAGCATCGAGCACGAGGACAGTCTTATGAGTCAGAACGAGGGTCTGGAAAAAGCAGTGGATTTCCTCAAGGGGATCCTGATTGCCGAACGTCCCGGCGAAATGTGGTGGGTTTAACGCAAATCTCTGGAGGAATAGACAATGTCTGAAAAAATATTGGGCGGCGCGATCATCGGCTTCGGCGGCATGGGGCATTTTCACGCGCGCCAGATGAATAAAATTGACGGGATCGAACTGATCGGCACATTTGATATCGACCCCGAAGTCCAAAAGCAGGCCGAGCTGGACGGCTTTCATCCCTTTGAAAGCCGTGAGGCGCTGCTGTCTTGCAGTGCTGTCGATGTGGTCGTAATCGCCACACCGAACGATGTGCACAAAGAAATCGCGATCGACGCGCTGCAGCACGGCAAAAATGTTGTCAGCGAAAAGCCCGTAACGCTCTGCCCGGCAGATCTTGAGGAAATGATCGCCGCCGCAAACAAAGCCGGCAAACTCTTTACCGTTCACCAGAACCGCCGCTTTGACGGCGACTACCTGATGGTGCGCTCGATTATGGACAGCGGCGTGCTGGGCGATGTGTTCCGCATCGAATCCCGTGTGCAGGGCTCCCGCGGCATCCCGACCGGCTGGCGCGAGGTCAAAGCGCAAGGCGGCGGCATGCTGTACGACTGGGGCGTGCATATGCTCGATCAAATGCTGTACACCATGGGAGACGTCAAGCTTCAAAGCGTGTACGGCACCATGACACACATCACAAACGCCGAATGCGACGACGGCTTTTCTGTTCTGTGCAAATTCGAGAACGGTGTAGAGTGGATCATCGAGATCCAGACCAACAACTTCGCGCAGCTGCCGCGCTGGTATGTGCTCGGCGTCAACGGCACGACCATCGTTGAGGATTGGGATTTGCACGGACGCACCGTCACGTGTACCGACTTTTCCAAAAACGACAGCGCGCCTGTCGTTGCAGGCGCCGGCATCACACGCACCATGGCGCCGCGAACGGACGAAACGATCAAGACCTATCCCCTGCCTGCCGAGGATTTCCCGACAAGCTGGGACGGTTATTACAACAATCTGATCGCCGCGCTCAACGGCAAAGAGGATATCCTCGTCACGCACGACCAGCAGCGCCTGCTCGTGCGCGTGATCGAAGCCATCTTCCAAAGCGCCGCAAGCGGCGAAGTCGTGCACTTCTAAGGAAGCGCTGATTAAATCGGGGTGTGCGAGGGGATGAGAGATTTTTTCGGCAGAT
>CAMOCU010000293.1 GCA_946610835.1 uncultured Clostridia bacterium
CGGCCGCTTTCTGATCTGGGTGCTGATCGCCTTCATCGTCGGTCTTTCGCGGTACGGGCTATCCACATGGATCCCGATGTACTTCATCGACCGCTTCGACATGGACATCACTTCCGGCCTGCTGCAGTCGCTGACGCTGCCCGTGGGGATGGGCATCGGCACACTCGTTGTCCCGGCGCTCACAGATCGCTTTTGCCCGGAAAACCGGCTGCCTGCCGTCATTTTAAGCGCAGTTGTCGGCGCAGCTGCCGTGGCAGGCGTTCTGTTCCTTGATCCGCGCATCGTCTGGCAGGCCGTGCTGCTGCAGGCACTGCTGTTTATCGCAGGCTTCTGTATTTACGCCATCAACGGTACCGCGTGGGCCTATGCCACGGACATCGGCGGGCGTGTATTCTCCGGCACCGCGTCAGGCGTACTGAATTTTTCGGCCTACATGGGTGCGGCTGTGCAGTCGGTCCTGTATGGTTTTTTGCTGAACCATCTCGGCTGGGTCACGGTATTTGCTTCTGTTGCCGTGCTGTGCGCAAGCATCGCGCTCCTCGGCGCAGCCGGCTCCATCAAACCGGAAAGGGGTGTGCAAACGCAATGACTGAAACACATGCAAAAAAAGAGTATCCTTTGCTGGATGTCCTGAAACTTTTCATGGCTGTGCTGGTTGTTTTGATTCATCGGCCGATCGCTTCGGATGGGAGGATACATTTCCTTCTTTCCGGAAATACGCTGCTCTCTGTGGCAGTACCTTTCTTTTTTGTTGCATCCTCTTTCCTGTTTTTTCGCAAATTGCAGACTCCGGATATACAGTCCCGAAGCGTATTGATCCGTTTCGAAAAGCGGCTGCTGATCCTGTATCTCCTATATTCAGCCGTCTATTTCCCCATTGATTTTTTGAAGACCTATTTCGATACCCTCTCTCAAATGACACTACGCACGTTTGCAGCTTTTGTCCTGCAATATGCCCGGCACACGGTAATGAATGTTTCCTTTGTGCATCTGTGGTATGTCTATTCGCTTCTCCTCAGTGTTCCCGTCGTTTTTTTCCTCACGCGTTTTGTACGCAACAAATGGGGTGTGCTTGGTTTCGCGCTTGTTGAATTCATCGGCATTGCCGCTTTTCATATACTTGCACCTGCGCAGGCAGAACATCTTCCCTACGTTCTGGACAAAACGCTTCGCGTCGGGATCCCTTGCGTTTGCGGGGGATATTTTGCCGCGAGCAGTCAGGATGATGCGCAGGATTGGCTGCTGGCCATTCCCGCATGGATTCTGCTGCTCGGCAGCTCGTTGTTATCCTATCCGAACCAAACGCGTATTTGGGAATTTACGCGGTTGTTTTTTGCTATTGTAACCGCATATGGACTTATGCGCTTGTGCGTCCGCTTCCCCTTGACGCCGCAACCCGTTTTTCCGATTTTACGCAATTACAGTACATTGATCTATTTCTGGCACCTTTTTCTATCCTCAGAGATATTGTCTCTTGTTGCAACGTATACCGGGCTGTCCGCGTTAGAAACCCATGGCTTGATGCGTTTCTGCGTTACACTTAGCTTCGCATTGCTGACCGCCACCTGCATTCTCCGACTGCAGAAGAAAAAATTCTTCCGATTTTTGCGGTATCTTTATTAACGGGATTGCGCAAGAATCAGATTTGCCGTGCTGCATTTCAGAAAATGCTGCCGGCTCGACACGCAAAAAGCTTGACTTTTTTATTTGAAAACCCTATAATGAACAAAATTTCATCAGATACTGCCACCGGGTAGTGTGATGCATCGGCATCCGCAGGTATATCGTTAGGTCTTTGAAGATATACCGCGGATGCTTTTTTTCGGGAGGAATTTGCCATGCGAAAGGTTATCCGCTATTTTACTGCGGCAGAGCGTGTTTTGTGGATCGCATCTGTCGTTTTGATTGCACTGTCTTATGCGCTTCGTCCCGATGCGCCGTTGTCGGCGGCCGCTTCACTCATCGGCATAACGTCGCTGCTGCTGAATGCAAAGGGCAATCCGATCGGCCAGGCATTGATGATCGTTTTCAGCGCACTGTACGGGTATGTGTCGTTTCGTACCGCGTATTACGGTGAAATGATCACCTATCTCGGCATGACCGCGCCGATGGCTGCCGCAGCTTTGGCCGCGTGGCTGCGCCATCCGTATGCCGGCAAGCGCACACAAGTCGCAGTCGGACGGTTGAAAAAAGGCGAACCGATATTTCTTCTCGCGTTGAGCGCCGCGGTAACGTTTTTGTTTTATTTCATTCTGCGGCGTCTGCATACAGCCAACCTGCTGCCAAGCACCTTGTCCGTTGCCACAAGTTTCGCCGCGGCTTATCTTACGGCACGGCGCAGCCCCTGGTTTGCCGCCGCCTATGCGTGCAATGATGTGGTGCTGATCGTACTGTGGATCCTGATGACGCGCACAGACCTGGGGTACAGCGCGATGGTAATCTGTTTTGTCTTGTTTTTGGCCGGCGATCTGTATGGTCTGTTCAACTGGAGGCGTATGGCAAAAAAACAATGTGCGGCGGTTGCACACGATGCGCAAGTATGCTATACTGAAGAAAATAAAGGATCGGAGGACTGACCATGAACGCAAAAAAATCCGCCATGCCGAAAGGCTATGCTGTGCTTTGGCTCTGCTTTGCCGCGGCTTACCTTGTCTGGATGTGCTTTTTCCTGCGGCCGGACACCTATCCGCCCGAAGAAACCGGAATGCTGTATCCCTGGATCTACCCGGTGTGGATCGTTGTTTCCGCCGCGCTGATGCTGCTGTTCCCGGTGTATATCCGAAAGATTCTGTACGCGCCGCAAACCAAGGCGTCCACCATTTTCGCGCTTGTGTCCCTGATCGCCGGATGCGGCTT
>CAMOCU010000294.1 GCA_946610835.1 uncultured Clostridia bacterium
TGATCTCTTCGGGGCGAAGCGCCATAAGATCCCCTCTTTCTTTTATAAAACGGTTTGCAGTAAATTGTGTCGGATCGTTTCCATTTTGCTGCGGATTGTACCGTCGAAGCTCTCGCTTTGCGTCTGCACACGGATACCGCCCAAAAGGGTCGGATCCACCTCGACGGTCAGGCGGACATTCTTTTCGAGCTTTTCGGAAAGCTTGCGCCCGAGCGCTTCCTTTTGCGCACGCGTCAGCTCCACTGCCGACCAGACCGTCACATTTTCGATCCGGTTGGCCTCGTCGTACCGGCGGCAGTATTCCTCGAGGCAGTCTGACGCGCAGGCGATGTGTCCGCGCTCACACAGCAGTTTAAGAAAATTGAGCAGGTACGGATGCGCTTTGCCGCGCAGCGCCGCGTCCAGCAGCTCCAGCCGCTCGCGTGCAGGAATATTGGGCGAGGCAAGCAGACGCAGATACTCCGGCTGTTCACGCAGCACGGAAAGCAGCGCAAGCACATCCGCGCGCATTTCCTGCGTGCAGTTTTCCTCGGCGCAAAGCTGCCACAATGCACCGCCGTATTCTCTTTGAACCTCGCTGTGCATGGTTGTTCCTCCGTCAGACATTGTCCAGACCCTCGATGAATTCGTCGATCATTGCCTGATGATCCGCGGCGTTGATCTCCCGCTCGATGACCTTGCCGGCAATGGAAACGGAAATATCGGAAATCTCGTTTTTGATTTCGTTCACGGCTTTTTTGCGCTCCAGCGCAATATCCGCCTGTGCCTTTTGCAGCATGGCGTTCGCCTTGTCTGTTGCGCCGGCGAGAATCGCTTCGCTGCTTTTCTCTGCTTTTTTGGCAGCAGATTCCAGCAGCGCATCCGCCTCAGACTGCGCCTTCGCCATTTTTTCGCCGTATTCTTTTTTGTCCTGATCGGCCTGCTGCCGCGCTTCGTTGGCGTCGGCGTAAATTTGATCCACCTGCGCCTTGCGCTCGTCCAGAATACGCTGCACAGGCTTGAACAGGAACTTTTTGATTACCAGAAACAGGATCAGCAGGTTGACGATCGTGATGAGAATGTGCGGAAGATTGACAGAGATCAGCCCCAGATTGTCCATTCAGGCCGCCTCCTTTCCAGTCGATGGCTTGAGATCAAAGTTTGCCCAGGAACATGTTCGGCGTAACGAACAGCAGCAGCAGCGCGACCACGAAGCCGTACAGACCTGTGGTTTCGGCCACGGCGCAGCCCATGAGCATGGTGGACGTCACGGAGCCTTTGCACTCCGGCTGGCGGCCGATCGCTTCGCACGCTTTACCCACGGCGTATCCTTCGCCGATACCGGGGCCGATACCCGCGATCATGGCAAGTCCCGCGCCGATGGCGGAGCCGGCAAGAACAATTGCATTTTCCATCATAGTGTTAGTCCTCCTGTATTATCTTTTTGTTTTGTCTGCGTAGTTTTTTGGCTCTGCGCGCCTCGGCGGCCGCTTCGCCGTCCTCGGCCGCGGAGGATACATACATCATTGTCAGCATGGCAAAAATGAATGCCTGCAGCAGGCCGCTGAAGATGTCAAAGTAAGCGCTCAGCACCACAGGAATGCCGACCTGGAAGAACGGGAACTGCCCCAAAAAGCCGGGCAGCCAACCGAACACCGCCGCCGATAAAACAGACAGCGCGGCATAAATCAGCGTCATGATGACGGAACCGGAAACGATGTTGCCGAAGTGACGGAACATCATGGAGATCGGCGTGGCCAATTCGCCGATAATGTTGAACGGAGTGAGAATAAAAATCGGCTGTGTAAAACTCTTAAGGTAGCCGCCCAAACCGCCCTTGATCTTGTAATAGGTAATCATAAAGAAGACCAGAATCGCCCAGCCTGCAATGGTATTCAGATCGGATGTGGGCGCATACAGGCGGAAAATGCTCATCAGGCTTGAAAAAGCCGACAGCGCCATTAGTGCGGCAATGAACGGCGCAAAAGAGGCAAAGGATTCGCCCATATTTTCGCGCACAAAGTTTGACGCTTTTTCCACCAGGAATTCGGCAATGATCTGCCGGCGTGAAGCGGGGCGCACTTTCATCCCGCGGGTCAGTACGATGCACAGAATCGTGACAAGCAGGATTACGATCCAGGAATTGACCTGCGCTTCGGAGATAATGAGTTTGTCCAGCCCGAACGGCGCGCCCGGGATCAGCGGGATCTCGCAGTAAATCTTTGCGCCGGTGATCTGCATTTGTTCGATCGCGTTCATGACGGGTTGTCACCTCCGTTGCCGTTCTCCTTTTTTAAAACGATAGAGCGGAATAATATGGTTACGCGCGGAAACAGCGCGGAAAGCAGCACACTCAGCCAGTGGAAATACGGGAGGTACACACCCAAGCCCAAAATCACCAGCAGCGCAAACGAGCGCACGGTGTATGAGAGCTGGATTTTCTTTTTGGCTGTTTCCGGGTCGTCGTGTACAACGTTTTGGATCACGATGCCCATCAGGAAGAAATTCAGCACGCTTGCGAGTCCTCCAAGCAGCGCGCCGGTTACCACGGTGTAGTTAAATTTGCCGACCAGCACAAAAATGAGCGTCATCACAGCGCTGAGGATCAGCGTGCCGGCAAGCAGAATGCCAGTCTCTTTTTTAACGGTTTTGTCCGCCTTCATCGCGCTCCTCCTTTTTTTCGGCTGCACGTCTTGCAGTGCGGATAAACGAGGCAAAACTGCATGCGCCGCTGATGATCCCGACAAGCAGGCAAACGATCACGACCCAGTCGCCCAGGTTCCAGCGCTTCTGCGCCCATACCCCAAACAACACGCACAGGATCGGCGCGGTCGCCACAGACAGCCCAAACTGTGTGAT
>CAMOCU010000295.1 GCA_946610835.1 uncultured Clostridia bacterium
TGGTGTTGTTTGTGGTTTATTCTTTTTCATCCTTTATTTCGCGCATAGATCGCTTTCAATCCCAAAAGCAGCAGATCCTCCTGCAGCAGGATCTCATGCCTGCACAAAGGCAGTATGATGGGCGCGAGTCCGCCCGTGGCTACAAGCGTATAGGCCTTCCCGCGTTCATCGCAAATGCGGTCGATCATGCCGTCAATCATGGCGGCCGTCCCGTGCATCACTCCGCTGCGCATGCAATCGACCGTGTTTTTGCCAACAACCGTTTGCGGAGCAGACAAACTAATGCCCGGCAGCTGCGCTGTCTTGCCGGTGAGCGCATCAAGCGCCGTGCGCACGCCGGGCATAATCACACCGCCGGCATAAACACGCGGCGGTTCCACCACATCCATTGTGATGGCTGTTCCCATATCAATCAGCAGCAAAGGCGGCGCGTACAGTTCAAGCGCCGCAACGGCCGCAACAATTCTGTCGCTGCCCACGTGCGCGGGCGAATCCGCCCGGATATCGAGTCCGGTTTTCAGTCCCGTGCCCACGACCATCGGTTCCACGCCGTATGCACATACAATCCCATCGCGCACCGCACCGAGCACAGGCGGCACTACGGAAGATACGATGCATCCGTCGATGTCCCCCGGCTGTACGCCGTAGGACGAAACGATGCGCCGAATCCGGACAGCATATTGATCCGCCGTACAGAACCTGTCGGTCGACATGCGCGCATCAAAAAGAATCTGCTCCTCCCGGATGCATCCCAGTACAATATTGGTGTTTCCGATATCCACCGCCAACAGCATAACGGTCTCCTTTGCGCGTTTATGAAAAATCCAGTTTTTTTACGACCTGCAGCAAAACCTTGCCCAGCGCGGTCACCAGAATCAGCGCAGCGATCGCTTCCATCACACCAGCGCCGGTTACGGTGCCCATAACCAAGCCGAAAACTGCCGTCATCGGTACATTCTTTGCAGCGGCATATTCTTTGGCCAGCAGCAAATAGATGCTTCCCATTACAAAAAATGTGTTCGTCATGGAGCCGATGAAGCCGACAACCGGAAGTGCGGCCCATTCTGTAAGCGCCTTTCCGCGAATATGGATGCGGCGCAGTGCAATCCAGAGCCATCCGGACACCAGTCCGATCATAATCCGGCATCCTACTGAAATCCAGACCGCTTTCAATGCACCCGGGATACCCGTGGTACTCAAAAACGGCGAAAACGCAAAGCTCAGCAGTGTCGGAGCAACTGTGTTGCTGACCATGGAGCAGACGCCGAATACAGCGCCAAGCAAGCTCCCGGCCAGCGGGCCGAAAAGAATTGCTCCCAGAATCACCGGAATGTGGGTTGTGGTGGCTTTGATGACCGGCAGCTGGATCATCCCGAGCGGGGTGTTGGCCAGCAGCACAATGATGGCGCCCATCAGCGCCACGCCGATCATCCAGCGCAGATCGTGCTTTCTTTTTTTCATATTCAATTTCCCTCCTGCCGCTCCGCACCGGTCGGATGCAGCGAATGATTGCCCGAAGGCATCGATATTATACAACAGCGTGGACGTTTTTACAAGCTCTTTCCTTTACAAAGTTGTTTTTTTACGGTATAATAAGTACAGTTTGAAGATGGAGGGATTCCTATGCTTGCGGGAAAAACGATTTTACTCGGCGTAACGGGCGGCATCGCAGCATACAAGGCGGCTGCGCTGACTTCGGCTCTTGTCAAACAGCACGCAGACGTGCGCGTTATTCTGACCCGGAACGCATGCGAATTCGTCACACCACTCACATTCGAGCAGTTGTCCGGCAATCGCGCTGTTACAGATACGTTTGATCGGAATTTTGAACACCATGTTGCACACATCTCCCTGGCACAGCAGGCAGATCTGGTGCTGATTGCACCGGCAACGGCAAATGCATGCGCCAAACTTGCACACGGCATCGCTGATGATATGCTCACAACTACCGTGCTTGCCTGCCGCTGCCCGAAACTGATTGCGCCGGCTATGAACACAAACATGTACGAAAATCCTGTCACGCAGGATAATCTAAAAGCTCTGCGCAATTACGGCTGGCAAGTGATTGATCCGGCCTGCGGGCGGCTTGCGTGCGGCAGCGTGGGCGCCGGCAAACTTCCGGAGCCGGAAACGCTGCTGGAACACATTTTGCATACCATTGCCTGTCCGCATGATTTTGCAGGCAAAAAAGTTTTGGTCACGGCCGGGCCAACGCGTGAAGCGCTCGATCCAGTTCGCTTCCTTACCAATCACTCCAGCGGAAAAATGGGCTATGCCATTGCGCGCGCCGCAGCCATGCGCGGTGCGGATGTTACACTCGTTTCCGGACAGGTTTCCATTCCCGCGCCTTTGTTTGTCCGCATGGTGGACGTTGAATCGGCCGACGACATGTACCGTGCCGTTATGCTTGCCGCGCCGCAGGCAGACTTCATTTTTAAGGCGGCTGCTGTCGCAGATTATACGCCTGCCGCCCAAAGCACGGAAAAGATCAAAAAATCCGATGCACAGTTTTCTTTATCGCTGCGTCGTACGGAAGATATTCTTGCCCTTCTCGGCGCGCAGAAACGGCCCGGCCAGGTGCTGTGCGGATTCTCCATGGAAACTGAAAATCTCCTGGATAACAGCCGGAGTAAACTCGATCGCAAAAATGCCGACATGATCTGCGCAAACAGTTTGAAAACCCCGGGAGCCGGATTCGGTACAGACACAAATGTCATCACAATTATCACACGCGCATATACAAAGGAATTGCCGCTGCTGAGCAAAGACGAGGCTGCAAACCGCATTCTCGATGCAGCACTTGCGTTGCAAAGCGATTCTTAAG
>CAMOCU010000296.1 GCA_946610835.1 uncultured Clostridia bacterium
GAGCCGATGTTCCGTGAGTACAATGGTCATGCCCAGCTCGCGATGGATGCGGTCGATCGTGGCCAGAAAATCCGCTGCGGCGACCGGGTCGAGCTGGGAAGTCGGTTCGTCCAGCAGCAGCACGCGCGGATGCAGCGCCATGACGGCTGCGAGCTGAAGCAGCTGCAGCTGCCCGCCGGACAGACTGTCTGTTTTGCGGTCGAACCAAGTGCCGATGCCGAAATAGCTGGCCATCTCCGCCACGCGCAGGCGCATTTGCGCGATGTCCATGCCAAGACTTTCCGGGCCGAACGCCAGCTCATGGTAAACACGGTCGGTGACTACAGCGTTTTCCGGATCCTGCTGGACATAGCCGATCTCGGCGCACTGCGTGCGTGCGTCCACCTGTTCGAGCGGCTGCGCACGGTAAAGAATTTTGCCCTCGCGTGTGCCGTGCGGCGTCAGCGCGCTTTTCAAATGGCGCAGCAGCGTTGTTTTGCCGCAGCCGCTTTCGCCGCACAGCGCAACATATTCGCCCTCGCGGATCGCAAGGTTGATCCCATCGAGCGCGGGCGAATCGGCGAGCGCATAGGAAAAACGCAGATTTTTTATTTCGATCTCAAACGGTTCCATTGCAGTTCCTCCACAAAATCCGCGCCTGCCGGCAGCAGGCACAGCAGCGCATAACAGACAAACAGCGCGACGGAAAGCCCTGTTACGCGCGGCATGGCGATGTACGGGTCATAGATGGCTCGTGTGCGTCCGGCGGCGATTGCGGCGATCACGACTGCATCGATTGCCGCCAGCAAAAGAGAAAGCGCCGTGTCCCGCGCCGTCCAGACGTATCGCGAATAACTCGTGCGGCCGCGCAGTCCGTAGCCGCGGCTTTTCATGGAATCGGAAATCTCCACGGCGTTCTCGAGCGACCATGTGATCAGGATGGACAGCGTGCGCATGGCGCTGCGCAGCCGGCCGCGCTGTACCGCGCCGATTCCGCGCTGGGCGCGGCGCACGTCCTGCAGCCTGCGGTAAAACAGCGGAATAAAACGCAGCGTCATGGACATCAGAAGCGCACCTGTCGGCAGAATACGGCCGAATAAAAACAAAAACTTGTCTGTTGTGATGATCTCGTTGTAGCATGTAAACCACAGGAACACCGTGACCACCATTGCCCCGGTGACAAAGCCGTACACCAGCGTTTCGAGTGTGATGCGGTTGCCGCTGGGCAGTGTGAAGAGCGTTGTGATCCCGTAGTGGTCAAAGGCGGTATTGATGAGCGTGACGAACAGCAGTGTCGGCAGCAGCACGCGGCCGAACAGCCGCCCCGTTGCCCGCCCCCGCAGGCGCAGACTGTACAGCAGCGCCCCGCAAAAAGAAAGCCCCAGCAGCACGGGATGAAAGAACTGCATGCTGAACGCCAGCACGCTGACAAAATACAGCATGCCGGCGGCAGGATGTGCGCTTTTCAGTCCCGAATGCATGAGACTTCCTCCTGAGAAAACGATAGGTTAATGTTGAAACCGAATCACATCGGCAAAGCCGCGCGGGCCGAGTACACGGTACGTCCAATCGCTCAGCCGCTGCAGGAATGCCGTCAGACGGATCTGCCGTTCGGTCATTTCCTCGGGCGGCTCTTTGCGCCCGATGCGTACAAGAATGGCGTTCAGCCGCGCTTCGGCCTGTTCGCTTTCCTGCACGTTGACAACCGTTTGGGCAAGCATGGCCTCGCACTGCGCCGCGGCCGCGTCCAACTCTGCCGCGTCGGCAGCGGACAGCGCGGAGCGGTCAATATCGCGCACCCGGCGCAGCGTGCTGCGCAGCTCTTTGGTATCGCGCGCCGTATTGAACTGGGGGTATCTGTCCGGATAGGAATGGACGTTTTTAAAATTGTCGTTGGTCAGCAATTCGATGGCCAGAGCGATGATCACATCGTTGCGCCCGGTGCTTTCGTGGTCACCCTCGTCGAAATAGAACGTGGTTTCGCACAGCGCGCCTGCCGACGCGTCCACTTTGCGGTCGGGCGAAATGTGGCTGCCGCCGCAGGTGCAGTAAGTGCCCTGTTGGACGTAATTTTCGGGCAGTGTCTTGTGGATGGCGGCGCTGACCGCGCCGGCGGATGTGGAATCCAGATGAATAATACCGTCGGCGTTGTAATCCTCCCACCCGTCAAACAGCGGATAGAAGTAGTGGTCGTAATTCACCAGATCGAACACTTCCACGCCCTGCTTTTGCAGATACAGGATGTTTTCGCGCGAATGTGTCTGTGCGCGATGGAAAAAGTCCAGCTCCGCGCGCAAAGATTCGCGGCTGCCGTCCGCCAGATACCGGGTAAACAGCGTCGGGTATTCCGACGAGGGTGTGAGCGCCCACATGGTGGTGGCGTTGACAAGGATCGCGTTGCGCAGTTTGTCGACCGTGCGGTCAAGGATGCGGTGCAGTGTGCTTTTCGGCAGCAGCCGCAGCGCAAGATTGAGCGCGTACGCTTCGGCCTTTTCGTCCTCGTCCTTCAGAATGCGCGGCATCATCTTGCTGTACAGCGTTTCGCCCTCTTTCACAAATCCGTCGGAGAAGATTTTGCCGATCAGATAAGAGCCGTCGAGCGCGGGAACGATGAAGATCATCCGGTGCAGATCGCGCGCAAGTTCCTCGCGGTAGCGCTCCATCAATTCGTTGGCGATGGAGCCGCCTTGGCTGATGGGGACAAGATTGACCTTGTCGTGTCCCGTTTCGCGCTTGACCTGCTGGATAAAGGCGAACAACTCGTCCGCCAGATCCGAAATCGAGTCGAACGAATCGTAGGTGAAGAAATACAGGTGATCCTCGCCAGCAATGGG
>CAMOCU010000297.1 GCA_946610835.1 uncultured Clostridia bacterium
TGCCGAAAAAATCTCTCGTCCCCTCGTACACCCCGATTTAATCAGCGCTTCCTTTAATCCCGCGCATCAGTTCTGCGGCTGTTTTTACAAGGCTGCCGAGACTGAGCTGCTTGCGAAGGATTGCACGGATTACATCCGCATTGTTTCCGCACAGCAAAAAGGGCTGCCTGGTTTGATTAGACATTGTGTATTTCCTTGATTTGTGACTCAAATGACCCAGAAAATACTTGACTTTATCGCCTTACTCTGTTACAATCAAGGCGGCGGGGGTAAGGCTCCCCGCGCGCCTTTTGGGTGGACTGTAACGGGTGGCTTTCAATTCAGCCCGTTACAGTTTTATTTGGTCTTTTTGTCGCGAATGATTTCGGCGGCTTCTTTGCCGTCTTTCGCGACCGCCTCGACCAACTGAGCGAGCGTTTCAAGGAACGCGTCCCATTCGGCGTTGGTCATTCCGTCCATTCCCTCACTTCCTTCCTGTATCGGGCGGGCTGCGTTTCCGCTGCGCCGCCGTTGCCTTACGGTTTGGAGTATAGCATACATGTGCATGTGCGTCAATACCGGAATTTTGCACAAACATGCACATGTATTTTTGCGCATTATGCATACTTGCGCATGTACGCTCCGTGCGCTATAATAGTATAGAGGTGATTGCATTTATGGGGAAAACATCAGCGGCCGCAAAAAATAAATACGCGGCAAAAGCCTACGACCGCATCGCGTTACAAGTATACAAAGGCGCCAAGGACAAGCTCCGCGCTCATGCCGACGCGCGCGGCGAGTCGCTCAACGGCTTCATTAACCGCGCGATCCGGGAGGCACTGGAGCGCGACGGCGCATATATCCCGGAGATGGAGCCGCGCACGGATGCGCAGGACGATTGACCCACAGGCAAACGATACCCCCGGCACAGGACGACACACGCCGCCCGGATGCCGGGGGTTTTGCTTTGAAAAAATGCGGGGAACGGTATAATGGTGATCGCGGAGCTGTTTGCAAAAAAACAAAACTCCCGGAACTGCCGTTGCAGCAATTCCGGGAATTCTACCTGGTGGACGTTACAAGACTCGAACTTGTGACCTTCCGCACGTCAAGCGGATGCTCTTCCAGCTGAGCTAAACGTCCGCACGCACTTCATCAGTGCAGGCATTATTATATACGATTCTTTCTGAAAATGCAAGTGTTTTTTGAAAATTTTTATGTGAATTTTATTCACATCACGAAAAGCGCAAAATCAGATCTGTCAGTACCATTCCGATCGTTCCCGGAATGCCGAGCAGTCCTGCCGTACCGAGCGTGTAGGGATTGACCGGAATCACAACGCCCGTCAGACTGCCGGCCATATGGACAGCCAGCAGCGACACAACGCCCTGCAGCGCGCAGCCGCATACGCTGCGCAGAAATTTGCCCGATCGGATGCCGGCGGCAAGCACGACCAGCGCGGCGAGCGACACAACGAAATAAAAAACGACAGTGAACATAAACGATCCCTCCACAGAGTTTTTTATAAATATGTATAGCTTTTCCGGCACAAATATGCTAAAATAGAGCGGTAAATCTGTTTTGAGGAGCGAAGAGTATGCAGCCTGTTAAATTGATCCCTTATATTTCCTCCACCATCTGGGGCGGTAGGCGCCTGATCGAAGAATACGGCGTGACGACCGAAAAGGAGAATGCCGCGGAAGCGTGGGTGCTGTCCTGCCATCCCAACGGCTGCAGCGTGATTTCCGGCGGCGCGCTGGACGGCAAGACGCTGCGTGAAGTGTATGAGGCGGATCCGTCCATCTGCGGTACGCGCGGTGCGCGGTTCTGCGAATTCCCGATCCTGATCAAATTCATTGATGCGCGGGATAACCTGTCCATTCAGGTGCATCCCGACGAAGCTTACGCGCGCCGGGTGGAAAACGGCGCGGGCAAAACCGAGTGCTGGTATATTCTCGACTGTGACGAGGGTGCGCAGCTTGCGCTTGGATTCAAACAGGCGATCGACCGGGACACGTTCCGCGATTCGATCCGCGACAACACGCTGATGGAGTATGTGCAAAAGGTCGATGTGCACAAGGGCGATTTCTTTTTCATCGAAGCGGGCACCCTGCACGCTATCTGCAAGGGCGTGCTGCTCGCGGAGGTGCAGCAGAATTCCGACACAACGTACCGTGTCTACGATTATGACCGCCGTGGTGCGGACGGCAAGCCGCGCGAGCTGCATGTGGAAAAGGCGGTCGACGTGACCCGAACCGTGCCGTATACGCCCGTTGAGCCTTCGCCGCAGGATAAGGCGCGTTTTGCGGACGGTGCGCGCGAACTTCTGACCTGCTGCGACCTGTTTTCGGTCTGTCACATCCGCCCGTCCGGCTTTTATGCATCCGAAGCAACGCCGGAGAGTTTCGTGTCCCTGATTGCGCTGTCGGGCAGCGGCACGGTTGACTGTGCCGGCGAAGCATTCTCCCTGCAAAAGGGCGAAAGTCTGTTTATTCCGGCAGGAGCGGGCGCGTTCACGGTCAACGGCGAAATCGAACTTCTGGAGACAAGGATCTGAATGACTGTACTCAGTGCGTACAACATAGAAATGACGTTCGGCGACCGGACACTGTTTCGGGACGTCTGTTTCGACGTGGGCGAGCGCGAGCGTGTGGCGCTTGTCGGGCCCAACGGCACAGGTAAAACAACGCTGTTCCGGCTGATCACGGGCGAATTGGAACCCACGGCGGGGCAGATCGTCAAATCCCGCACGGCAACGCTCGGATACATGGAGCAGCACGCCTGCGCAATGTCGCGCCGGACGGTTTACGACGAAATGCTCACGGTGTTTGAAC
>CAMOCU010000298.1 GCA_946610835.1 uncultured Clostridia bacterium
TGGTACTTTTCGTTGATCTCTTCCAGCAGATCCGCTTTATCCCGCAGCGTCATTTCGCAGCAGGAAATTTCTGACAGACCGCTGTCGGTCGCTGCCCAGATGGTTTCGCCGTCGTCACTGACAGCAATATCCCGCACAGAGTTGTCGGGCACCCAGCGATCCGCTGTAAAATATTTAAGCGCGCCGGCTTGCAGCAGGATTACGCCGATGTCGGACGCGAACCAAACGTTACCATGCCGGTCAAACACGATCCGCCGGATCTCGTTTCGCGGCAAAGCAGCAAACGTGTCCGGGGTAAGCCAAAGATTGGTATTATCGTAAATAGCGGCGCCGTTTTCGGAACCGGTCCAAAGATATCCGGTTGCGTCAAACGAAAGCGCCCGGACTGTGTGCGCAGGCATATCGGAAAAAGACGGAAGAATGTTTTTCCACTCTCTTCTTTTTCCGTGAATGACGCTCAAAGAACCGTCTGTCGCAACATAAACTTCGGAATCGGAAACGGCGAGACATTGGCCGCGGCCGTGTTCCAGGTCGCGCTGCACCCAGATTTCCTGTTTGTTCGGATCCCAGCACAGCAGTTCATCTGTGGTCAGAAACCAATACAGACCGCGCTTTTCGCAGAAATCCACAACGTCGGATTCAAACGAGCGCAGTACCTGCAACTCTTCGCCGCAAAGGGCATAAACGGTTTTACCGGATGCAACGGCAACTGCGCCGTTTGACATGCGGGTCAGGCGCACAACTGCTCCGGTCAGGACAGTTTCAAAAAGGGGAGTGAAGGTTTCGCCATCAAAAGCACAAAGTCCCTTCTCCGTTCCGGCAAAGATTTTTTTGCCGTCCGGCAGCAGACACAAAACGCGGTCAGAGGGGAGTCCTTGTGCGGTCGTAAAACAGCGGCGCATTCTTTGAATAAATTTTCCGGATACGAAAGAACCTTTCAACGTCATGGAGCATCCTCCGAAATCATTTTGAATTGAACCTATTATAACCATATTGTTTCTCAATTGCAAGACCAAACCGCAAAATATTGTATATCTTTTTAAGATTACTGCACGCAGACCACAAATTGCCAATCATTTATATGCGATCTTGGCAAGAAATATGCACGGTAAGTGTTGGAATTCTCATCGAAAATATACGAAATGAACACAAAAATGTTTTGTTTCTTATTTGTAATATTTTTTTCGGAGGAAATATTGCAATTTTCTACAATCCATAGTATAATAGTTACATCTTTCATCAAGAGGTGGGGTTTGAATGCAGCTGCTTGAGGAACGTATTCGCAAGGACGGCAAGGTTTTCCCGGGAAACATTCTGAAAGTTGACAGTTTTCTCAATCACCAGATCGACGTCCGGCTCCTTGATCAGATCGGCGAAGAGTTCCTGCGCTTGTTTGCTGCGGATCGGATCGACAAGATTTTGACGATCGAAGCTTCCGGAATCGGTATTGCCTGCATTACGGCACAGCATTTCGGTGTGCCTGTTGTTTTTGCAAAAAAAACACAAACCAAGAACATTGCGGCCGATGTTTATACCGCAAAGGTCGAATCTTTTACACACGGTAAAGTTTATGACATTATTGTGTCCAAAGAATTTCTCCATCCCGGCGAGCGCATTTTGCTGATTGACGACTTTCTGGCCAAGGGACAGGCTTTGCTGGGGCTGATCCAGCTGGTCAGGTCGGCCGGTGCAATTCCCGTCGGCGCAGGAATTGCGATCGAAAAAGGCTTTCAGGAGGGCGGCGAGCTTGTGCGGCAGACCGGCATTCATCTTGAATCCCTTGCTATTGTGGAGTCCATGGGAGGCGATGGTTCGATTTGCTTCCGGCATTAAAAACGAGCAAAAAATTTGCTATATAAAAATGGAGGGTACTATTATGAAAAAACTTCTTGCAATCCTTCTCACTCTTGCGTTTGTGTTCAGCTTGGCCGCCTGCGGCAGCAGCAATGCAAACGACGGCGAAAAGAAAGACGGCGAAGCATCTCAGTCGGCGCAGAGCATGAAGCTTGAACCGAAGGATGCGATCAAAGTCGGCGCGATTCTTGTCGGTGACGAGACGGAAGGTTACACACTGGCGCACATGAACGGAATGGAAGCCGCTGTTGAAGCGCTCAAAGCGGAGGGCAAGACGGTCGAACTGCTTTATAAGAAAAAGGTTCCTGAAGATAACTCGGTCGAAACAGAAGCCAACAACCTTATTGCATCCGGCTGCGACGTAATCATCACCAACTCCTACGGTCATCAATTTAATTTCGGCAGCGTGATCGAACAGAACGACGACGTTGTGTTTGTTTCCATGACCGGCGACCAGGCTGCGGGCAGCGGCCTGCCGAACTATTTCAATGCATTCACCAAAGTGTTTGAATCCAGATATGTTTCCGGCGTTGTGGCTGGCCTTAAATTGAAGGAACTGCTGGATTCCGGTGAGCTGAATCCGTCGGATTATCCGAATTCCTATGACGGTGAAAACATCAAGATCGGTTATGTCGGCGCATTTGAATATGCGGAAGTCGTTTCCGGTTACACTTCCTTCTACCTGGGGCTTAAGAGTGTTGTGGACAACGTTACCATGACTGTTAAGTACACCAACTCCTGGTTCAGCGAGGAAAGAGAAGCTGCCGTTGGTGAATTCCTGATGAATCAGGGCTGCGTGATCATCGGCCAGCACGCCGACTCTACCGGCGCTCCCGCCGCAGTGCAAAAGGCGCATGCCGCCGGAACCAACACCATGTGCTATTCTGTCGGCTACAACGTACCGATGAACGAAGTCGCTCCCGACGTGATTTTGACTTCTGCGTCGAATAACTGGGA
>CAMOCU010000299.1 GCA_946610835.1 uncultured Clostridia bacterium
CCGGTCAGGAATGGGCCGACGCAGTGAATGAGGCAGAGGCAGGGGCCGCTGAAGCTGTGAATGAACAGCAGGATGCCGGTGACGGCGCCCTTCAGGCAGAGGCAGAGCAGGCTGCTGCGGAAATTGAAGAAATTGAATGGAATGAACAGCAGTACGATTCCACGGATGGGCAGCAGGAACAGCTTCCGGACTGGGATGAGACAGCGCTGCAGCCGGACGCTGTGCAGGAACAGCAGCCGGTTCAGGATCGGAAAGCTGCTGCGCACGATTTTGCGCAATCGGCTTGGACGACCGCTGTGCCAAAAACGAAAAATCGTCCTGATCCTCGCGAATGGGCGGTGCAGAGGAAAAGCGCAGCGTCCCATTCGCTGACGGCTCCGCGGCTCCGGCAGAAAAAAGCGCCTTGGGATCCGATGTGCGTATAAAGAAACCGTCCTGTTTTTTCGGTACCGAAGCAAACGCGGCTTGCTGCGGATTTTCGTCCAGCGCGCGCGTATAAAATTCCCGAAGTGCTGCCGGATCGGACGGTTTCAGATGCGGATGCGCCTTGGACGTATCGCCGTCCAGCGCATTGCGGACTCCGTAATAAATCACGTTGAAGATCGGTTTTTCATTTTCAAACCGCACTTCGATTTTGGCCGGATGGACATTGACGTCCACAACATGATTCGGTACCGTAATATTCAACACACATGCCGGGAATTTGCCGACAGTGATGCTGTGTTTGTATGCCTCGCTGAGCGCTGCGGCGCCGGTGCCGGTACGGATATAGCGCCCGTTGAGGAAAAAGAACTGCATACTGCGGTTGGGCCGCGCGGCAATCGGCTTGGAGATGTATCCGCGCACGCCGACGCCTTCGCATGTATAGTCCACCGCAACGAGATCTGCAAGGAATTCCCTGCCGAACACGGCGTAAATCGCACCGGACAGTTTGCCGTCTCCGGGCGTGAGCAGCGTCTGCTTGTCCTCGCGGATAAAGCGTATGCGCACCTCCGGATGCGACAAAGCGATCCTGTCGACCACTCCGGCAACGGCGTTGGCCTCGGTCACGTCTTTTTTAAGAAATTTCATGCGTGCCGGCGTGTTGTAAAACAGGTCGCGCACCAGAATGGTCGTTCCTTCAGGGCAGCCCGCCTCGTCCAGAAGCGTTTCCTGCCCGCCTTCGATGCAGTATCGTGTACCGGTCGCGTCGCCGTGCGGCCGGGTCATCACTTCGACGCGCGCCACTGCGGCAGCGGACGCAAGCGCCTCGCCGCGAAAACCTAAGGTACCGATGGAATCCAGATCCGTCTGCGTGCGCACTTTGCTGGTCGCATGGCTGACAAACGCGTTGCGAATGTCCTCGCGGGCAATGCCGCAGCCGTTGTCTGTTACGCGGATGTACCGCACGCCGCCGTTGCGGATTTCCACCGTAACCGTAGTCGCGCCGGCGTCAATGCTGTTTTCCAGCAGTTCTTTGACAACAGAGGCGGGACGCTCCACCACCTCGCCGGCGGCGATCAGATCCGCCACTTCCTTGGGCAATCGTATAATTTTGGGCATGCGTCTCTCCCCTTTCCCGTATAGTATTGAAATATTCGATCAAATATTTCTGGCCTCTGCGCTAAGTGTGAACAACGCGGTCAGCGCCTCGATCGGCGTGAGCGTATTGACGTCCATATCCCGCAGTTTGGCCACGATCGCCTGTTCCTTGCCGCCGCCGAATGTCATCTGCTCTTCCGGTTCTTTCGGTACCGAAGTATTGGTATGCTTTTCCTGCACATATCCCTTGGCTTCCAGCTCGCGCAGAATCTGACGCGCACGTGTGACAACCTGTGCCGGGACGCCGGCAAGCTTGGCGACTTCGATTCCGTAACTGCCGTCCGCGCCGCCGGGAACGATCCGGCGCAGGAACGTTATGTCATCCCCGCGTTTTTTGACGGCGATATTGTAATTGCGCACACCGTTCACCGTCTGCTCCAGCTCTGTCAGCTCGTGGTAATGGGTGGCAAACAGCGTTTTTGCGCCTAACTTTTTCGGATCAGCGGCATATTCCAGCACGGCGCGCGCAATGCTCATGCCGTCGAATGTGGACGTTCCGCGGCCGATTTCATCGAAAATGATCAAACTGCCCGCCGTCGCGTTTTTAAGAATTGCGGCAACTTCGCTCATCTCGACCATAAATGTGGACTGTCCGCTCGCAAGGTCGTCCGACGCGCCGACGCGGGTAAAGATGCTGTCGCACACACCAATCGTGGCGGACGCGGCCGGCACAAACGAGCCGATTTGCGCCATGAGCGTAATGAGCGCTACCTGACGCATATAGGTGGATTTGCCGGCCATGTTGGGCCCGGTGATGATTGCGCAGCGGTTTTCGCCGCAATCCAAAAGCGTATCGTTCGGCACGAACGGCACACTGCTGCCGAGCATTTTTTCCACGACCGGGTGCCGCCCTTCGCGGATCTGCAGCGTCCTGTCGGCCGTGATTGCCGGACAGGTATAATTTTGATCCTGCGCCGTCTGTGCGAGCGCGCAGAGCGTATCTGTCTGCGCCACGGCGGCAGCTGTGCGCTGGATGCGCGGCAGCTGCTGCGCCACGGATTCGCGCACGGCGGTGAAAATCTCGTACTCCAGCGCGGTGATCCGCTCCTGTGCGGACAGCACCTTGGCTTCGAGTTCTTTGAGTTCCTGAGTGATAAAACGCTCGCAATTGGCCAGCGTCTGCTTGCGGATGTACGTTTCGGGCACCTGTTCACGAAAGGCGTTGGGTACCTCGATATAGTAACCGAATACGCGATTGTATCCGATCTTCAGCTTTTTGATTCC
>CAMOCU010000300.1 GCA_946610835.1 uncultured Clostridia bacterium
CATTCACGCGCTATATGGGAGGGTTCTGATGCAGCCGGTGTATGTGTTTGAGGAGCGGCCCCTGCCGATCGAGCTGCTGGCGGCGGCGCTGCTGTATCTGTTGCCGTTCGCCAAGCGCAAGCCGCACTTTGCGCTTCGCGCTGTGGGCGGATTCCTCTTTTTCACGCTCTGCTCGCTGCTGTACTTTGTCATCTTCGGACCGGACAAGGAATCGCCGCGGCTTGTGTATCTGACCGCCTTCTGGTATGCGCTGATCGGATTGTTCGCGGCCTTTTATGCGCGGCTGTGCTTTTCGATCAGCCGCAGCGACGCCTTGTTTTTCGACATTGCCGCCTTTTTGACGCAGAACATTGTCTACTGCATTTATCACTGCTTTATGGCGCGCGTGCTGTTCCCCGCTTTGCGGGACCTCTTGCCGCTGTATATCTTCGGCGCGGCGCTTTTCTCCACTGCCGTTTATGCGCCGCTGTACGCGCTGTTCCGTAAGCCGCTGCACGCAGCGGGCGGTAAACTTTTGGACGATACCCGCTATATGGTCGGTGCGCTTTGCGGCGCGTTCACGGCAATGATGGTGGTGCTTCTGTTTTACCAAGGCGCATTCTCCATGCGGGTGTCCGTATACGATACGCTCGCATGGCTCAGCGGCGTGCTGATCTGCCTGCTGTTCCTGCTGATCCAATACAGCATGATCCGCATCGCGCTTCGCAGCCGTGAAACGGCCGCGCTCGAAACGATGCTCCGCGGCAGCGAGCGGTATTACGAACTGTCCAAGGAACACATTGCGATCATCAACCGCAAGTGTCACGACCTCAAGCACCAGTTAAAGGCGCTCGAACGCGCGTCCGACGCCGACCGCATGGAGTATATCAGGGAGGCGCAGAACAGCATCGACTTCTACCGCCACCTGATCTATACCGACAACGAAGCCTTGAACACGATCCTTGCCGAAAAAGGACTGTTCTGTCAGGAAAAGGGGATCGACTTCGGCTGCGCCGTCGATGATGTGGATCTGTCGTTTATCCGCCTGCCCGATCTATACGCCCTGCTCGGCAACGCGATCGACAACGCCATCGAGTACGTCGAAACGCAAGACGACCCGACGCTTCGCACGATCTCCATGCGCATCGAGCGCAAGGCCCTGTTTATCGGCATTCAGGTCACAAACCCATACACAGGCGAACCACTCTCTTTGGACGAGCTGCCGCATACGCATAAGGCCGACGTCGCCGATCACGGCTTCGGAATGCGGAGCATCCGTTTCCTTGCCGAAAAGTACGGCGGCACGATGGAGTATTCGACCGCCGACCGCCTGTTTACCCTGCAAATCCTGCTGCCGATGCGGTGAAAAAGACCATATTCGCGGCACCCGCGCTTTCCTTTTTCATATCCTTCATAGACAGAACACGGCACGCGTCACACTTGCCGTGTTTTTTTTATCGCGGTGCTGAAGAACGCTCCTTTGCAAGTCAATTTTGCCGAAAGGCCGAAAACGCTTATTGCTGCGCCATTCGAAGAAGTGAAGTCAAGACTTTTTTGCTTTTCTTCAAATCATTTGAAAAAGTCAACAAATGATCCGGCGCTTTTTCTGCTTCCCGTTTCGCATCACATTCTTTTACTGCTTTCTCTATATCATATCCATCCGACATGGAGTTGCCGCGTCCTTTTGCCGAGGAGGAATAGGAATTATCCAGTTTTATATCTGCCTTTGCGACGGGACATTTTTGCGCAGCACCGACAAAATGAATTGTGAACATTGTGAACTTTCCGCGGGAAGTTTTGCGGCTGCAATTGCGCTATAGTAAGGGCAGCGAAGGGAAGAAAGGAGAATGCGATGAGCACGAAGGAGCTGGAAAGCCGCATCGAGGCGTACTTCGCCGCCTGCGACGCAACGCGCGAACGCTATCCGCTGAAAAACGGCGGATTTATGGAGAGAGCTATACTGTAAACGAAGAATTCAAATTGACCTGTGAAAAAAAGAAATGGACTGCGACGACCTCTCTGTGGTAGGAACCGGAAATTGCAGTAAAACAGGGAAAAATGGGTTCTGGTGCCGCAAAGTCAGTATAACACAGATGAAGGAAAAAGGGAAGTGCTTTTTCAAACTTTGAGGCGAAACAGACAGGCAATCTCATATCGGAAAGGAGCAAACACATGGACATGACGAGGCGCATCGGAAACACGACGTACAAGGTCAAAATCTATTTTGACGAAAAGGGAACCATGACGATGGAGGATCGCATCTTGCGGCTGATCGCCAATGACACAAACCGGATGAACCGGAGGGCGGCACATGAAGTTCTTATTTGAAGAACGCGGCGGAACATACTCAGAAGTCGGGCAGGTCTTGCTTCCGAATCTCGTCATGGATCCGCAGCCGGAAGGGGAAATCGGCATCTGGGGTTGGCGAAGAAAGGAGTTTCTTCGAAAAAACAGAAAAGGCATTTACAACGCGATGCTGATGAACGGCACTTTAACGCAGCATTTGATCGACGTCAACGAAGCCGCGATGGATAGGATGGAAATCCTTGTCAGCCGTATGGCGGAATCCGAAGGTGTGACGGAGGACTTGAAACGGAAGAATCCCATGGCATGGGTCCCTTGACAGGGAACCATTCCCGTCGACAACATACGAGCATCTCGAAAACGAGGTGCTCGCTCTGTTTATATACCCCCCTTCCGCTGTGCATCTTATCAATCAAATAGCGGTCTCTTCTCCTTGTGCGTAAAGCCCAAATATTCATCCGCCCATTGCTCGTATGCTTTTCCGATTTTCTGTATCCGTTTATAGACCGCGCTG
>CAMOCU010000301.1 GCA_946610835.1 uncultured Clostridia bacterium
CGAACAGGCCGCAGTTGCGTGCGTAGTGCAGGAACTGCTCTGTTACATATCGCCCTTCGGCCGGGACAAGCACCGTGTTGTACGGCAGGTTGCTCTGTGTTTGACCGCTGCGCGCAGCCTTTGCGAGCGCCTTGGCTTCGGTTTGTGTTGCGGTGCGGCTCCATTCGGGATATTTTTCATCCAGAAGCGCCTGCGTTGCATCCGAAGCCGGGCAGAACACACTGTTTTCAACCATATCCAACGTCTGCAGCGTTTCATAGAGCTTGGCGACTGCCGCCGCCGGATCTGCAATGGCGCTCTCGTCCAGAAAACGGAAGTACAGCCGTGCGGTCATGCTGCGCTGCGGCGCGGCGAAATAGGTGATAAACTCTTCGGCAGTGAGTACTGTCAGTTCTGTAGATAATACATCGGACGTTGCTTTAAACGTCATCATGCCGTCAGCATCTTCAAAGTTGTATGCAAGATTCAACTTTTTCAGTTCCTGAAGCGTCAGGTCGCCGACGCCTTTGTCCGCGCCGTACAGGATCTCCGCATTGCTGCGGCCGGGGAGCGTTTCGCTCAGTACGACCAGCTCGCCGTCCTTTGTCTGCTGCAGCACCGCTTCGATTGCGCTGCCGCCGCGCCAGTTTTGCTGCCAGTAACGTTCCAGTCCGAACGGTGTTTCAAACACGCACGCGTCAGTATACGGCGCCTGCGCGATCACATAATCCCAGGAGTAACCAACCAGTGCGGTGTCTTCGGCGTTGTCGCCCAAGGGCTGCGCTTTTTGTCTGCCAAGCGTGAACACAAGCACGCAAATCACAGCGGCGGCGACGACCACAGCAGCTGCGGCGATCAGAATTTTTTTGGATGTTTTCATGCGATGAACCTGCCTTTCTGCCAATTATATGTATTATACCCTGTATACAGCCAGATTGCAAGCAATATTTCAAGGTGCGAAGCGTAAATCAGAAAAATCAGGAAACAAGCCGTAAGGCGTGCGTATTCAGGCGAAAAAGCAAAAAAGCGCCGCACGGCGAACCGTGCGGCGCGGCAGCGTCACATTTCACGGATGGGTGTTTGCAGGCTATACGGATCACGAATCCCTGCGGCAGTTTGCGCCTCGATCTGCTGCGAACGCGGCGCAATGCTGTAGGCTGTGCCGTCTGTATCGACCATGCACAGCGGCATGCGCGGCATGGCCTCGTGCAGCGCATGAACAAAGCCGGAGCTGTTTTTGCCGGGGAAACCGACGATCAGCATCCGCACGTCTTTGGCGACGGCGATTTCGCGGATACGTTCGATCGGCTCGTCACTGAAATATACGCGCATCTGTGCGCCGGATTCGATTGCGGCGGCGTTCAGACGCTCAAGTGCCAGCAGATCGGGCTGCATGCTCTGCCGCCGGGGCAGAACGCTGACGATCCGCAGTGCGGCGTTTTCGGATTTGGCGAGCGCCGCGCCGTATTCTACCAAACGGCTGCAGCTTTCCTGCGCCGTGACACAAACCAAAAGAATGCCTTCCTGAGCCATTGTGATCCCTCACTTTCTGCTCACAGTATACCATGCAATTGTGAACAAATCATGCGCAGGAGGTAACGATTTGGTAAAGAAAAAGAAAACCGGACCGAAGTCCGGTTGAAGGGCGGTGCGGAAATTATTTCTGCAGGGATTCGTAGATTTCCTTGGTGTCACGGGCGATCACGAGTTCTTCGTTCGTTGGCAGAACAAACACGCGCACTTTGGAGTCGGGCGTGGAGATTTCGCCCTCTTTGCCCTTGCGCAGTGTCTCATTGACTGCCTCGTCAATATGAATGTCGAGGAAGGAAAGGTTGTTGCACACATGCGCGCGCATGTCCACCGCGTTTTCGCCTACGCCGCCGGTAAAGACAATGGCGTCCACGCCGTCCATGGCGGCGATATAAGAGCCGATGAACTTGCGGATCTGGTAACGCTGCATGCTGCGTGCGAGCGCGGCGCGGTGGTTACCCTCGTTGGTTGCGGCGATCAGGTCGCGGTCGTCGCTGGACACGCCGGAAATGCCGAACGCGCCGGATTTTTTGTTGAGGATGGTATCTGTTTCGGCAGGCGTCCAGCCTTCCTTCTGTTGCAGATAAATGATGGCGGACGGATCAACACCGCCGCTGCGCGTGCCCATCATGAAGCCGTCCAGAGGCGTCAGGCCCATGGAAGTGTCGATGACTTTGCCGCCTTTGACCGCCGTAATGGAGGAACCGTTGCCGATATGGCAGGTGACGATTTTCAGCTCTTCGATCGGCCGGCCCATCACTTCGGCGCAGCGTGCGCTGACATAACGGTGCGAAGTCCCGTGGAAGCCGTAACGACGCACCTGATATTTTTCATAATATTCATACGGCAAGGCAAACATATATGCTTCTTCCGGCATGGTGGAATGGAATGCGTTGTCAAACACAACGACTTCCGGCACGTCTGCGCCGAAAACATCCATGCACGCGCGGATACCCTGGATGTGCGCTGCGTTGTGCAACGGAGCAAGGTCAATCAGGCTTTCGATGCCGGCAATGACTTCCTCGGTAACGAGCATGCTCTTGTTAAACAGTGCGCCGCCCTGCACGATCCGATGACCGACGGCAGCGATCTCGCTCAGATCGTCGATCACCTTGCACACGCCGCTGGTCAGATTCTTTTTGACCTCCATAAAGGCGTCGGTGTGGTTTTTCAGCGGAACGTCATACTCGATCTTTTCGCCCGTTGCGGTTTTGCTTTCAACGTGGCCGGGTTCGCCGGATGCGCTTGCAATCCGCTCGCAGATGCCTTTGGCGATCATGGAT
>CAMOCU010000302.1 GCA_946610835.1 uncultured Clostridia bacterium
GTATATGGGTCGGTGGGACAATGGCCAATTTATCGGATATTGGCGTGATCCGGGATTTGCTTACCCGGAATCATTTTTCTTTTTCCAAATCCCTGGGACAGAATTTCCTGATCAACCCTTCCGTCTGTCCGCGCATGGCAGAATTTGCTGCCGAGCAGCAGGGGGAAGGCGTGATCGAAATCGGACCCGGGATCGGCGTGCTGACAACCGAGCTTTCCGCCCGGTTCCGCAAGGTTCTTGCGTTTGAAGTGGATACGCGGCTGGAACCGATTCTGTCGCAAACAGTCGGGTCGCTGCCCAATGTTTCCGTGCGCTTTCAGGATATTCTGACAGCGGATCTTTCCGCCGTGCTGCGCGAGGATTTTGTCGGCATGCAGGTGAGTGTGTGCGCCAACCTGCCCTATTATATCACGTCGCCCATTCTGATGTACCTGCTCGAAAGCGGAGCGCCTTTGTGTTCTGTAACAGTGATGGTGCAAAAAGAAGCGGCGGATCGGATCTGTGCGCCGGTCGGGTCACGTCAGGCAGGCGCGCTGACAGCGGCGGTCTGGTATTATGCACAGCCGGAAAAATTGTTCACCGTTTCCAGAGGATCATTCATGCCCGCACCGAATGTGGACAGTGCTGTAATCCGGCTTTCCCGGCGTGAAAAACCGCCTGTGGAGGTGGAGGACGAAGCGCATTTCTTCCGCCTGATCCGCTCGTCGTTCGGCCAGCGACGCAAAACGGCGCTCAACGCCATCAGTGCCGGGATGGGTTTGCCGAAGGCGGCCGTTCAGGAGGCGCTGTGCGACGCGGGCATCTCGCCGACGGCGCGTGCCGAGACATTCACGTTACAAGATTTTGCTCGTTTGAGCAGTTTGCTGCGGGCTATGCAGCACCAGTAAAGGAGTATGAACACAATGCCCCCTGTATCCTCAAAGGATTTGATCGTTTTTGCGCGGTCGTTCAGACAGTCGAGCGCGTTTCAGTCTCTCGCGTCCTTGATTCAGGCGTTCGAACAAATCGGCCGCAAGGTTCATCTGATCACGCAGTCCGAGCCGTCCGGCGATGATTTTGTCAGCTGTGACAGTCTCAAGCGTTATTCCATCGACGTTTATGAAACGCGCGGATATTCCACAGAAGAAGCTTTCTTTAAAATTGTCAGTGAGATTCCGTGTGATACGGTGCTCTTTGCCGGGGACATCTATGCCAAAACGCTGCAGTTTTTCCAGACGGCACAACGGATGGGGAAGTGCATCTTATTTGACACGGATCGCTCACCGCTGTATTATATCGGCACAGGTTCCGAAAAGCTGTCCATGACCTGCATGTATATGATCCGTTATGCCGATTGTGTCATCGCGCACACGCAGGAGGATGCGCGCCTGATCGAGGGAATGGGTGCGCAAAAGAGCATGTATATTCCTTTTTACTTCCCGTACACAGATCAAGAGGTCGGCAAAGCGTCCTTTGAAGGCGGCAGGATCGTTTATTACACGACGTACGCCGGGCGAAACACACGCGCTGCTCTGACCGCCTTTTCAATGGTGCACGCGCAGTATCCCGAATCGCATATGACGGTTGTGCCGGTCAATGTGCGCAAAAGCGCTGTGCTGGAGGAATTGGTGCGTGATATCCGTGAAACAGAGCTTTCTGAATTTATTACGATCGAAACAGACGTGCTCAAACCGCTGCGTTTTTTGCGTCAGGCAGATCTTTCGCTGACGTATGCGCATTTGATCACCATGCCGGAGACGGTTATGGAAAGCATGAGTCTTGGCATCCCGACCATCAATCTGCAGGACGCGGACTATACGCAGGAGAGCTATCCGTATATCGGACTGCCTGCGTGGGACGAGGATCGGATCGCCGAGCGAATGCTGCGTTTTATGCAAAAAGAAGATTACGAATCCTATAGCGCGTCTGCGCGCGCATTGCTTCGCAACGAGTACCGTGCGGATCTTGTCCGGCAGTGGGACACGTTGCTGGATGCGGTGCAGCAGGCCTATGCGGCGGATCTGACGCAGTGCGGACAAACGCTGCAGGCGCTGTGTGTGCGGCTGGGCAAAGCGAATGCTTTACCTGCTGCCGTCCGCGAACTGCGCGGCGAGGGCGTGCATGCGGATGCGCTGTTCGGTGCGCTGCTCGCGTGCGGATTATCCGGCGCACAGATTTGCGACGTATTCCGCGACAGCCTTGTTTGTCAAAAGGATGCGCAGCGCGTTCAGCTTCGCGCAGATATTTTTTCGCGCTATATTCCTGCGGACGCCGAAAAATATCGCGCGATGCAGGTGATCCCTGTGGATTTTGCCGCGCTGCTGGCTGTTTGCGGTTTGGATTGCGCAAAAATCGCGTCCTTTTATCCGCATGTGTATTTCTCGGCCGATCAGATTGCGAAGGTTTTGCTGCATGTGCTGCCGATTGAACTGTGCCTTCGGGATTTCCGCCCGGACGGCGCGGGCGCGCTCTGCACAACGGCCATGCAGTCCTTCCGCGCGTATAACCTTGAAAACGCGCGTTATTTCCGTACAAAGGCGCTGCCGGGGCTGCAGCGCTCCATGCGTTACTACGACTGGAAGTCACGGCCTTACGCATCACACGGCTTGGCCGGAAAACTGTTCCTGCTGCCGAATCGCGTGCTGGACAGAGCGAAAAAGTTTGTTCAGATGAAAGGCAGACAGCGCCTGCTCAAGCGCAAGGTTGTGGAGGTCGATCCGGCGGACGTGCGCAAGATCCAGCTGATGGTTCTCAATCTGATGCTGGAATTTGAAAAAATCTGCAAAAAGCACGGCCTTCGGTATTA
>CAMOCU010000303.1 GCA_946610835.1 uncultured Clostridia bacterium
GAAGGACCCGGACAAGGTCGCCGCGCAGCTCGAGAAACACACCGGCTGCAAGGTCGTCATTATGGACGCCAACGACATCGGGCGCGAGATCCTCGGTGTGTCCGATCCGTCGATCGACATTGAGATGTGCAAGGAGATTTTCCGCGACAATCCTTTGGGGCAAAAATCCCAGCAGACGCCCATTGCCATCATCCGGCGCGCGTGACGAAAGGAGAAGCAAAATGATCCGAAAAAGAGCGATTCCGTTGATCTTGATTTTGGCGCTGTGTTTGTCGCTTTCAGCGGCAGGTGTATCCGGCGCGCTGACCGCTTCCCCGGTGCGTGTGCGTCCGGGCGAACAGTTTACAGTCGACGTGCAGCTGCAGAACCCCGGCGTTGTGGGCATGCGCGTTTTTGTGGAATACGACAATGCGCTTTTGCGGCTGGATAAGGCGGAGAACGGTGAGATTTTTGACGCCGGCAATGCGACTTTCGGCCGTGAAATCAGCGCCAATCCGTACAAAATGCTGTGGGACGACAGCCTGCGGCACGACAATATCACGCAAAGCGGCACGTTGGCAGTGCTGACCTTTACCGCGCTGTCGGACGTGCCGGAAACACAGACAGAAATCCGCCTGCATGCAGACCCGGGCTCTTCGTTCGATGTGGATCTGAATGCTGTTCCCGTTGCGGAAGGCGTTTGTGCTGTGACGATAGAGCAGGACGAACCTGCGGTCGCCGAGCCGGCGCTGCGTGTGGCAGAGCCGACAGTCAAGACGCTGAACTACGGACACACGCTGACGCTGCATGCCGAAACGGACAATCTTCCGCAGGGCGCTGAAGTGCGTTGGAGCATTGAGGGCACAGGTCTGCGGGCAGTCGGCAACACGACCGGTTTTTTCTTTACGGTGGAATGCGTCGGATCTTCAGGTGCGACCGTGACTGCCGGACTATACGCTGCGGACGGTACCGCATGGACGGACGCTTCCGGCGTTCCGATCACAGCCTCGCGCACGATCAGAACCAACGCGTCCCTTTGGCGGCGTATTGTCTATCTCATTGAAGTACTTCTGCACATCGGCATCTATCATCCGCAATCCGCCTGACGCGTTTTCAGACGCGAGAGAAGAGAAATATATATCTATAGTTATTGACAGCAAACCGCCCCGCATCTCGTCTGAAGATGCAGGGCGGTAAAACTTATCTGTGTTCAGTTGACTTTTTCCACTTTCATCAGATTGGTGGTGCCGGGAACGCCGAGCGGAACACCGGCGGTGATGACCACTGTGTCGCCCGTTTCGATGAGTCCTGCGCTGCGGGCAGCGGCAACGGCGGCTTCAAAGAGCGTGTCTGTGTTCTTTTCCTCCTCGATGATCAGCGGCGTTACGCCCCAGCTCAGATTCATCTGGCGGCAGACGCGGCCGGTCAGCGTGCAGCTGAGAATCGGGCACGATGGGCGGTATTTGGAAATCAGACGCGCCGTCTGCCCGCGCAGCGATACGGTCAGAATAGCGCGTGCGCCAAGGTCATGCGCCGTGGTCACAGTTGCATGCGCAATGGCGTCGGCCACGCTGCTGTGGGGGCCTGCGCGGCGGGCGGAAAAGATGCCCTTGTAGTCGATGTTGTTTTCTGTCGTCTGCGCAATCAGCGCCATGGTTTGAACGGCTTCGATCGGGAATTCACCTGCGGCCGTTTCGCCGGAGAGCATAATAGCGCTTGTGCCGTCGTATATCGCGTTGGCAACATCCGTGATCTCTGCGCGGGTCGGACGGGGGCTGGACACCATGCTTTCGAGCATTTGCGTAGCGGTGATCACCTGCTTGCCGGCAAGATAGCCTTTGCGGATGATCTCTTTTTGAATGGCGGGAATCTGTTCAAACGGAATTTCCACGCCCATATCGCCGCGCGCGATCATAATCCCGTCGGATGCTTCAATGATTTCGTCGATGTTGCCCACGCCGTCGGCGTTTTCAATTTTGGATATGAGCCGAACGTCCGTCCAGCCGAGACTGCGTGTGAATTTGCGCAGATAATTGACGTCCGCCGCACTGCGTACAAAGCTTGCGGCAATGAAATCGAAGCCGAGTTTCGCGCCGAACTCAAGATCGTTCATGTCATGCTCGCTGAGATACGGCATGGACAGCTGCACGCCGGGAACGTTGACGCCCTTGTGGTCGGAGAGCGTGCCGCCGTGTACAACGCGGCAGAGGATCTCCGTATCCTGCACGTTCTGCACGACCAGTTCAATCATGCCGTCGTTGATGAGGATGCGCGTGCCGACTTTGACGTCGGCAGGAAGTTTTTTGAAACTGATACTGCCGATCTCGGCCGTACAGGGAACGTCGCGCGTGGTGAGCGTGTAGTTGTTGCCGTCAAAGATTTCTGCTTTGCCGCCGGTAAAATTGCCCAGACGAATCTCGGGGCCTTTGGTATCCAGCATCGTGGCTACCGGAAGTCCCAGCTCGTCGCGCAGACGCAGCACCTGATCAAAACGCTTTTTATGCGTTTCATAATCGCCGTGAGAGAAATTGAAGCGTGCCACATTCATCCCTGCACGCATGAGCGCGCGCAGCGTTTCATCCTTATCCGTGGCAGGGCCGATGGTACACACGATTTTTGTTTTGCGCATAGTATTGACCTTCTTTTTTGTGAAATCTGTTTCCATTATAATCAAAATCCCGCAGAAAAACAAGGCGCATGTTGCCGAAGTTTTCCAGCGGGAAATCATATTTTTTATGGAATTCTTATGAAGGAAGCACTGATTAAATCCGATGCGCACGAAGGAATGGATCTTTTTCCGTCAT
>CAMOCU010000304.1 GCA_946610835.1 uncultured Clostridia bacterium
TTGACATGGAATTCCATGGCGTCGATGGAAGAAATGGCCTGCATTTCTTTTTCTGTCATACACAACACCTTTCTATTAAAAACTTCTATTTCAGGATTTACCCAAAGTGGACAGGTCGTACGGGGTGCGCTGATAAACGAAGTAGTTCAGCCAGTTGGCAAACAGCAGCGCGCCCGCGCCGCGCCAGCGGATGACCGGCGGCTTTTGCGGGTCGTCGTCAGGAAAATAGCCGTAAGGCTTGTCGATCGGCAGCCCGCGCGACAGGTCGCGGAAATACTCGCGTGCGAGCGTGTCGCGGTCATATTCGGAATGTCCCGTGGCGTAAAAATTGCGGCACGCCATGTCGGAAATCAGATGCACGCCAGCCATGTCGGAATACGACAGGATCTGCAGATCCTTGACCAGCGCAATGTCGCTGCGGCGCGTTTCGGTATGGCGCGAATGCGGAACATAAAACACGTCGTCAAATCCGCGCAGCAGCGGATGCAGCAAATCGAGCGGACGATGCGGAAACACGCCGAAAAGCTTTTTCTCCAGCGGATATTTCGGCACGCCGTACCGGTAATACAGCCCCGCCTGCGCGCCCCAGCATACATGGAACGTGGAGTACACATGCGTTTTGCTCCACTCCATGATCGCGCACAACTCCTGCCAGTAGTCCACCTGTTCAAACGGCATCTGTTCGACCGGCGCGCCGGTGATGATCATGCCGTCGTATTTTTCGTCCCGCACCTGATCGAACGTTTTGTAAAACTTCAGCATATGTTCGGCCGAAGTATTGCGGGAAATGTGGCTGGACACCTGCAGCAGTTCCGGTTCCACCTGCAGCGGCGAGTTGCTCAGAAGGCGCATGAACTGCGTCTCCGTCTCGATTTTGGTGGGCATCAGGTTCAGCAGCAGAATGCGCAGCGGCCGTATATCCTGCGCGCTCGCTCTGTCCTCGGTCATGACGAAAATATTCTCCTGCTCAAGCGTCTGATGCGCCGGGAGCTGATTGGCGATTTTGATCGGCATACGCACTCACTTCCTTTTCATTACAGAGATTCAAAGTATTATACCATGTGTGCATACAGAAAATCAAGTGCTGCGCCGTCTTTTTCTGCGCACAAGGCAAAAAAGCGTTTGCGCCGCAGCTCAGGTAAAACCGAAAGGGCAAACGCATCCCGCCCGAAAGACTTCTTCGCCTGATCCGCCCTTCGGAACCTTCTTTTACACAAAAGCCATTGGATTCCGAAAATCCAATCCGGGATGAACCAAAAACCTGCCGGCAGCGGAAACTGCCGACAGGAAAACTTTGCTTATGCGGTTTTGGGTTAGCTGCCGAAGCCGATCATGTCGCCGAAGTTATCCATCATATCCTCGAACGTGTCGGCAACCTGCTGCAGCTTGTTTGCGAGCGTGTTGCCGCCGGAGACGGTGATGACGTCCTCCACGTCGAACGCTTCGGTTTGCAGTTCGGGTGTTTCGTATATTTTTTTCATCATCGTTCCTCCTTGTCAGTTCTGGGTCACGTTCGCACCGTCTTCGATCGTCACGGTGCCGCAGGTGCCTTTATTGCCTGCGCCGATTGCGACAGAAGCATTTTCGCCCTTTGTCGCGATAACCTTACCGCCGCTGATGGTGATGTTTCCGCAGCTCCCGGCGTAGCCGCTTCCGATAGCAGCGCATTCGATTCCGCCGGTGGCTTTAACCGTACCGCCGGTGATTGTGATATTGCCGCAGCCGTTCGAATTAGCACTTCCGATTGCGGAACTATACATATCGCCGATGGCTATAACCGTACCGCCGTTGATGGTAATGTCTCCACAGGTTGAGTCATAACTACCACATCCGATACCGGCTGCTTTAAAACCGCCGGTGGCTATAACCGTACCGCCGTTAATGGTAATATCGCCGCAGTTCGCGTGGTCGTCGCTTCCAATACCGGCTCCGCGCCCTGCTCCGCCGGTTGCTGTGATCGTCCCGCCGTCGATCACGATATTACCTGCCGGAATGTGGAAACCTGCGCCGATGCCGCAGCCGACGCCGGTGTTTTCGACGGTGCTGTCGGCGATGCCGGAGGTCGCATCGAGCGATCCGGCGCCGTTGATCGTGAGGGTTTTGTTTTCGGGAACGTAAATGCCCGGATAATCTTCATATCCGCCCTTGACGGTGTTTGTGCCCTTTAAGGTGATGGTCACGTCGCCCAAGGGGGTGATACCGGCAAATTTGCCGGTCAAAGAAGTGATGTTTGCATCTTTGAGCGTGATCGCCGCGCCATCGGCAACGGTGATCTTGTAGTTACCTGCGAGCGTTCCGGTCAGCGCGTCGCCGTCCTGCGCTTCGTAGTCGGCATTCAGCGTGCTGAGGTTGACGGTGTTTTTGATCTCCGCCTCCGCCGACGTCTCCGGTGTTGCCGATGTTCCGTTTTCAAAGCAAGTATCCGCCGCCGCACCGTAGTTATAGAGCGCTGCGCCGAGATTGCTCTGCGCCGGGTCGCTGCTCTTTGCCATGGCTTTGGCGAACGCGTTGCCGTTGAAGGTGATCGTGCCAAGGCCTTTGACTGTGACGGTGATCGTCTTCTCCATGTTTTCAGCGGTCACGCCGGTGATTTCGATCAGTACCGCGTTGGTTGTACTATTCTTAACGAAGCGTGCGGTCAGATCGTCGCCGCCGTCTTCCATCGTTGCGGTCACGCCGGCCTGATTGTAGTCATAGCCCTGCTGCTCGGTAATGCCGTTTGTGTAGAAACGGAACTCCGGCTTCGTCAGCGCCATGAACGATGCGCCGCTGACTT
>CAMOCU010000305.1 GCA_946610835.1 uncultured Clostridia bacterium
GTTGATAATCGGCTTGCCGCGGTATCTGCGTGCGGCCGCTTCTATGGCAGCGGGATCAGAGGAATCAATCTGCAGCGGCAGATCCGTGACACTCTGCAGCTCATCAATCAAAGCAGACAGCACCGCTGTTTCGTCAATATCCGGAAGACCGGCGTTGACATCCAGCACATCCGCGCCCGCTTTTTTTTGCGCAAGCGCCTCGCGTACAACGTAATCCATATCGCCCGTGCGCAGCGCCTGCTTCAGCTTCTTTTTACCGGTGGGGTTGATCCGCTCGCCGATTACCGTCACGCGTCCGCCGAGTAATACGCATTTTGCCGTGCTGCATACGGCAGCCCCCTGAAAACGCGCATATGGGATCGGCGTTTTGCCGGCAATCCTGTCGGAAAGGGCGCGGATATGTTCCGGCGTGGTGCCGCAGCATCCGCCTGCAGCCGCCACACCTCTGTCGATCATGGCCTGTACCTGGGAGGCGAACGCATCGGGCGTGACAGAATAGACGGTCTTGCCGTCGGTAAGCTGCGGCAGACCGGCGTTCGGCTGGACAAATACCGGAACGGAAGCGTATTGCAAAAATGTGTCTACAACGTCCTGCAGACGATCCGGCCCCAGCGAGCAGTTGACGCCCACGGCGTCCGCTCCCAAGGCGGAAAGCGTTACAGCGGCGCAGGCGGCATCCGTCCCGAGGAAGGTTCTCCCGTTCTCCTGAAAGGACATCGAGACCAATACGGGCTTGTCGGTCACCTCCCGCGCGGCCAGCAGCGCGGCCTTGGCCTCGAGCAGATCGGTCATGGTTTCAATCAGTACGAGATCGGCTCCCGCCTGCAGGCCGATCGTGATCTGTTCGCGGAAAATATCCATTGCCGCGTCGACAGACATCTCCCCGAGCGGCTCAAGCATAGCGCCGGTCGGGCCCACATCCAGCGCAGCCCATGCCGCGCCGGAACTTTTGGCCAATTTCACACCGCTGCAAATGACTTGCTCGAGCGGGTACGGCCCGCGGTATTTATGACGGTTTGCGCCGAATGTGTTGGCTGTAATGATCTGTGCACCTGCGCGGGCGTAGGCAGTGTGTACCGCACGCACGGCATCCGGGTTAGTGATATTCAGATTTTCAGGGGCTGCGCCGGGGGCAAGAATGTCCTGTACCATGGTACCCATCCCGCCGTCCAGCAGCAAAATGTTATTCCAAAGGTTCATGTCGGTTCCCAGCCTTTACGTGGAATTTCATCCATAGTTTACCACACCGTACTTGCAGTTGCAACCTTTTCTTGCGCTGAAAAAGCATAAATCCTGCCTGCGGTTTTGCGCAGGCAGAATAAGGGAAGCACTGATTAAATCCGATGCGCACGAAGGAATGGATCTTTTTCCGTCATATTGCACCAAAAATCCTTGCCTTGCGTCAGCAAGCCGGCAGATTTTTTGTACAATCTGCCGAAAAAATCTCTCGTCCCCTCGCACACCCCGATTTAATCAGCGCTTCCTAAGTTTTGCTGTTCAGTTGCGCAGCTGTACCACATACGGGCGGTGATCCGAAACGACGATGGGCGGAATGCAGGCGGATTCGACCGTGTAGTCGGGAGAGGTGAAGATATAGTCGATTTTTTTGAACGGTTCGTCGGAGGGGAAACTCCTTGTGCCTTCCGGCAAAAACATATCAGCGTCCTGCATTCTGTCCCGAATCGGGGAGAGCACGGCGGAGTCCGGCGTGACATTGAAATCGCCCATCAAAATGCAGCGCGATTCACGGATCAGCGGCAGAACGGTTTTGAGCGCATTTTGCTGTTCGTCCGGATTCAGCCCGAAGTGTGTGACCAGGATCCGATGCCCTGCCGCATCCGCCTGCAGTACGGCACGCGGTTCGTAATACTGCGAGCCATTCCGGATATCCGGATAGGGGACAAGAACCGTCTGCGCGTTTTCGATCGGAAAACGTGACAGAAGCGCGTTGCCGAAAGGACTGACGCCGTCATCCAGAAACGCTTGGGAAAAATAAAAGTTATACCCCAACCTGCGCGAAAGTTCAAAGGCTTGGTCGTCGAACGCGTCGCACTTGCCGTAGACCTCGTTGAGCCCCACTATATCAGCGTCCGTATCGCGGATCACGCGCGCAAAAGCATCGTAATCCAGCCGATGTGTACGGATGTTTTCAAAATGCAGGACATTGTAGGACATGCATATAATGGATTCGTTCATTTCAGCAGCTCCAGAATGCCCGTGGCGATTTGGGGACGGTTCATCGTATAAACATGTACGCCGTCCGCACCGCCTTCAAGCAAACCGCGAATCTGCCGGGCGGCATATTCGATTCCCGCCTGCCGCAGACCGTCCGGATCATCAGCGTATCGGTTGAGAATGCGGATGATATCCGACGGCAGCGAGGCGCCGCAGGTAAAGATCATGCGCTGGATCTGCGCCTGACTGAGTATCGGCATAACGCCGGCAGTGATCGGCACGGTTACACCGATTTTTCGTGCGTTTTCAAGAAAACGGAAAAAGCACGCATTGTCAAAAAACAGCTGGGAAACGAAGTAGGATGCGCCTGCCTGCTGTTTTTCCCGCAGATGCACAAGATCCTGCGCGGGATCGTCGCACTCAATATGGCCTTCCGGATAACACGCGCCGCTCAGGCAGAATCCTTCGCCCTGCAGGTGTGTCATCAGTTCAGAAGCGAAGCGGAACACACGTCCGGGCGCGTCGGGAATCACATCGCCGCGCAGCGCAAGAACATTTTCAACTTTTTCTTCGTGCAGTTTTGCCACATCCTCC
>CAMOCU010000306.1 GCA_946610835.1 uncultured Clostridia bacterium
CGCCCATATCCTCGGTCAGGTCGGCAATTACATCGCCCTTGGACTGCATGGAAGCCGCTGTGTACGGGAAACCGCTTGCAGCAGTGGGATACACTCCGGTTGTGTGGTCGACAAAGTATGTGTCGAATCCGCTGCGGCGGATCTCGTCATAGGAAAGGTTGCGCGTGAGCTGGTGGATGATCGCGCCCACCATCTCCAGATGGCCGAGTTCCTCCACGCCGATGTCTGTCAGCACGCCCTTGAGTTCGGGGTAGGGCATGGAATAACGCTGCGTCAGATACCGCAGCGACGCGCCCAATTCCCCGTCGGGGCCGCCGTACTGACTAATGATGATCTGGGCATATTTGGGGTTGGGGTTTTTGATCTGCACGGGGTATTGCAGCATTTTTTCATAACTGAACATAACTAATCACGCACCTCGCTGTCCCACGGCCAGGGGCTTTTGAACCATTCCACGCCGGCGGCGTCCGGTTGCTCCAATGCGCCGTATTTGTCCTCGAATTCATTGCGCAGCAGGGAATACCGCGCCTGTTGCTTTTTGTATGCGGCGAGCGTTGCCAGATCTTCGGGATGGGTGTCCAGATACAGGTGCATTTCCCACAGTGCGAAGCGGGCGCTCTGGAGTTTGCGCATGGCTTGTTTGCGGTTCATCTGCGATCCCCCATTCCTGCAAAGGGCTTGTTCAGAGCCGGGTAGAGCGTGCCCTGCGTGAGCGCCTTGTCCTCGTCGTAGGTTGTGGTATCGGTCTGCATGGGCACATACGCCATTGCCAGCGACAGCGTATCGGGCAGCGGCGTGATCGGATCGTCCTGCGGCGGCTTTGGCTTTTGGGCGGGCTGTACGGACGGTCTGCCGTAATAGCTTCTTGTTCGATCGTTCAAAAAACGATGCTCCTTTCCTGATATTTGGGGTCAATCCCGCTACCAGTATATGACGCGCCGCGTAGATGTGACGATGGATTTTGCATGACAGCAAAAGCGAAATATTACATAGAAAATGGTAAAGTTTCCGAAATTTCTCTGTTTTGCTCAAAAGAAGAATCGAAAGTTTGTATATTTTTCTCAATATCTTTTCTTGTTATTTTGTGTTATTATGGATTGGGCAATACACAAGCAGGTGGGAATAGGATGAAACACATGGATGTTTATGGGGTGACGTGTCGGTATTACTCGCAGATTTATGCCTACTGTTTGTCGAATATGAGAAACGTGGAGCAGGCGGAGGACGTTGTGCAGGAAGTATTTCTTACACTGCAGCTCAAGTACGAGCAAGTGGAGCTCGAGCAGGCGCGCAGCTGGCTGTACAGCACGGCGCGGTTAAAGATGTTTGAAGCTGTGCGGGCGCGTATCCGTGCGGGTAGGCATATGCCGCCGGAGGAGATCGCGCAGATTGCCGACCCGACCCAGTCGCCCGAATTGTGGGAAGAAACGCTGACGCAAGAGGAGATCGACGAAGCGAAGGCACGCATACTGCGTGAACTGACGCCGCAGGAACAGGCGCTGTTTACCGAAATCTACGTTCGCAAGCGCAGACACAAAGAAGTGGCGAAAAGTTTTTCCGTTACAGAAAACGCATTGAATGTGCGGCTGTTCCGGCTGCGCGCGCATATCCATATGCTGGCCAAAACGGCGCTGATGTGCCTGATTCTGATGGTGGTCAAGTGGAGGTGACGGCGGATGCAGACCGGGGACAAAGAAAGACAGCTTCGCCTGCTGCGTGTAATTCAGGCAGCCGAGGCTGCAAAACCGCTTGGAGAAATTGATGTTGCGCTCATCAACGCATGCAGTGCATTCATTTTGGCGCTGGAGGAACGGCAAATGCCTGCGCCGCATGTGTTGCGGCGCAAAAGAAAAGCGTTGTTTCACACCATGCGCTCCAATGTATCGTGCAAGTTTCCCATGAGTCCGTATGAAATCATTATGCTAGTCGATTTTTTAAAAATAATGTAATAAACCACAAATTCTGTCATATATTTATGGAGATATGTTGATTAGATGAGAAATTTAAAGGGACTTTGTTGTTTTGCTATAAGACTATTCATCAATCACACAAAAAATCTTACAGAACGTAAGATAGAAATAACGTGAAAAGGAGAGATGTTATGTTCTAAAATATGGAAATAGTCCATACTTTAAAAGAGAGGAAGTGAATTAGAAATAAGATAATTCTCTAGAATGATTCATTGTATATAAAGAAAAGGTTGTTTAAAGGAGTTTTGAAAATGAAAAAAGGACATATAAGCAAAAGAGTGAAGAGCGGCATTTTGTCGATAATACTTGCTGGAACCATGAGTTCGCCTGCTTTTGCAACGGCGACAGCCATACATAATAACAACGAGGAAAACAGCGATTTAGCTGCAATCCAAGCAATTGCGCAAGATCTCTGTCCGGAGTACGCGGATCAGATTGACTATACAACACTGGGACACTTTGATCAGCCGGATGAAGCGTCTGCAACGATACGCGTTTCAGCGGAGAGAATGGGTACTTCGGCACAGCCAAATCAGTTGAGAGATTGGCAATCTACAGCAACTGTTTACAATGAAACGCAGTTTTGCGACGCGTTGGAGGATTCGACGATTTCCACGATATTACTGGGAGCCAACATCACGCTGACCGCATATATTGATATTGATCATCCTGTGACGTTTGGTTCACTGAATGGGCAGGATTGCACCATTACGGCCCCGGCCAACACACGTCATTTTCAAATCACAGATCAAGGAAGCTACACTGCGCCGCTTACAATTACCTTTTTTAATGTTATTT
>CAMOCU010000307.1 GCA_946610835.1 uncultured Clostridia bacterium
CTGACGAAAAAGCTTACTTCGCAATCCGCACACCCCAATTGTGCGGTATTGCCTTCACGCAAAAGGCTTTGACGCAATCGAACGGAAAGCTTCATGCCGCCGCGTGCATTGGTATTGCCCGGTGTGTTCCAAAGGAACGCGCCGCAATTTCCGCCATTCCCGTATCGTCTCATCCGTTGACGAATTTTGCTGTGGCAAAGGTGAGCATCGGATAGTCGGACAGCGCGGGAGCATAAAACGCGGTGCACATACAGACGCCGAGATCCGCTTTGCCGAGATAGACGCCGTTCAATCCCTCGGACAGTCCCGTGGTGACGGTAGATTCCGCTTTCTTGCGTTTGTCGCCCGTCAGCTGCGGCGCGAGTGCGTCATACAGATACGGCATCAGCGCAAGCAGGGAATCGGTGCTTTCCCCTGTGACCACGACCCGCTCTTTGTATTTTGCATTGTCTGTTTCCAGCCCGATGACCCATGCTGTTTCGTCCGATTGCCCTGCGGACGTCGGATATGTGCCTTCAATGGCGAATTTGCCGTCCTGCACGTCCGTGATGTACAGCGTCTCCGGCAGGAATGTAATCAGATATTGCGCAAACTTTGCGGCGTCCATCGTCAGCCCTTTTTCGCTCACGACAGTTTTTGGCGCGGCCTTCTTGCGTGCCGGAACGCGACTTTCCGTTTCGCCGCAAACGCTGCACTTGCGCGTTTGTACGCCGCCGATGTCGTCCTTGTTTTTGTCCTCCCATTCGCCGAACGTGTGCGGCGTCGGTTCCCCTTGCGTTTCGCCGCAGAGTGTGCAGGTTTTCGGCGCGGAACAGCTTGCCGGTTTCCATACGTGTTCACCGTTCGATCCGTCCTTGACTTTGCCGCATCGGAGGCATACGCCGGGCGATTGACAGGTCGCATCGGAGTATTCGTGGCGGATACAGCATGCGGACAGCTCCGCGCACAGGGCGAGTATCAGGACAAGCGACAAAATCCGGGTTATCTTTTTCATGGACGTTCCCTCCTTGCTTTTCTGTACACAGTATAACACAGATTTTGCTTGACAGATGGAAAAAGGCGCGAACGTGCGGAATTGCGGCACGAACGCAAAAAGCGGACGGTATACGCCGAAACTTGAAAATCTTTTGGTGAAGAAAATGGATGTAATCTGGAATCCGTGGCACGGCTGCCGCAAAATCAGCGAAGGGTGCCTGCATTGTTATATGTTTCGCCGCGACGCGCAGATCGGCAAGGACAGCACGATTGTGACGCGAACGGCTGCGTTTGATCTGCCGCTGCAAAAACGCAGGGACGGCTCGTTTCGTCTGCAGACAGACGGAACGGTTTACGTTTGCATGACGTCGGACTTCTTTCTGGAGCAGGCGGATGAATGGCGGCAGGCAGCGTGGGAATGTATGCGCCGCCGGACAGATCTTCGCTTTACAATTGTGACCAAGCGCATTGCGCGGTTTACGGAAACTGCGCCGCCTGACTGGGGAGACGGATGGCCGCATGTGACGATCTGCTGCACGTGCGAAAATCAGAAGCGTGCCGATGAGCGCTTGCCGGTTCTGCTCGAGCTGCCGCTGCAGCGGCGTGCCGTGATCCATGAGCCGATGCTCGGGGAGATCAACATTTCGCCCTACCTCGCCACGGGAAAGATCGACCGTGTGATCTGCGGCGGCGAATCCGGCGCAGGTGCACGCGTTTGCCATTACGATTGGATCGTGCATTCTGCCGCACAGTGCAGGCGATACGGCGTGCCGTTCGTTTTTAAGCAGACCGGCGCAAGGTTTTGCAAAGACGGACGCGTGTATACCATTCCGCGACCCGAACAGCATACGCAGGCAAAAAAAGCGCTGCCGGATCTGGAGCGGCGGATACAAAACTTTGCCGCCGCAGGCTTTGATTTTTAACGGCAATCCCGCACAATTCAGGTGCGCGGATTGTGCGGCGATGCCTTAAAGAATGCTCTTTACAAATGATCAAAAAATGATATAGTTTTCGCGGAATTCAGATATTCGGAGGGATTTTAAAAATGCTGCTCAAACTCAAATCATTGCTCTGCATTTTGCAGGCGCTGCTGATGGTCGTTTCGCATTTTTCTGTGTACGATTCCAACTTCAAACGCTGGGTCGACCGTGCGGGAATGGAAATGATGGGCGTGCGCGATTTTACATTTGACCCGATTGACGCTGATGCGCTGCAGGTCAGTAACAGCGAAATGCAGCGCTGCCGCGCATGGTACGATGCGCACATCCGCACACAGCGCGATTTTGCGTATGACTTCACCGTCGGAGGGGTGTCGCTGCGCCGCCATCCGGAGGATTGGGACGTCACAGTCGGCGCGGAGAGCGAACCCGGCGCTGTGCATCGCGGCGGCAAAACGACGCAGATCATCCTGCGGCACCGCAAAAGCGACCTGACCGCACGCGTTGAGGCGACGATTTATGAACCGTACGCGGCCTGCGAATGGACGGTGTATGTACAAAACGACGGTCAGTCGGATTCACCGGTTGTCAATCGCTTTTTTGCGGCGGATTGCACGCTGGAAACAGGATCGGCCGAACTATACGTCAGCAAGGGCAGCGCACCCGCGACGGACGATTTTGAACTGTACCGTTCCGCAATCAGCCCCCTGCCGATGGTATTCAATGCCAACGGCGGCCGCAGCGAATCGGCGCTGCCGTTCTTCAATCTTTGCGGCGCAAAGTTCGGCGCAGTGGTGGCTGTCGGCTGGACAGGGCAATGGTATACCTCTGTGCGCCGTGCGCTGC
>CAMOCU010000308.1 GCA_946610835.1 uncultured Clostridia bacterium
GGAAAAGTGGAGCTGCGACCCTTTTTGCGGCGAGGTTATCGGCGACGAGATCTGGGGCAGAGGCGCGGTGGATACCAAATGTATTCTTGCCGCACTTCTTGAAGCGGGTGAGCAGCTGCTGCGCGAGGGCTATGCGCCGCGGCGGGATATATGGTTTTCGTTCACCAACAACGAGGAGACCGGCGGCCAGACAACGCCTGCTATTGTGGATTACCTGCAGCAGCAGGGTGTGGAACCGTGGTTCGTGCTGGACGAGGGCGGCGCAGTCGTTTCTTCGCCTGCACTCGGTGTGCGCAAGGATTTTGCCATGATCGGTGTGAGTGAGAAGGGCGTTGTGGATACAGTGATCCGCGTTAGCGGTGCCCCCGGCCATTCTTCCACGCCCAAGGACACAGACTCGCCCGCGCGATTGCTGGAATGTTACCGCCGCATCTGTGCGCGTCCGTTCCGTCCGCAGCTTTCCCGGGTCACGCGGGAAATGCTTTGCAGCATTGCGGCGTATTCTTCCTTTGCGTTTCGCGTCATCTTCGGCAATCTTTGGCTGTTTGCGCCGCTGGTACGGCGGATCATGCTGCAAAATCCGGAGACGGCGGCTATGCTGCGCACGACAGTTGCGCTGACACGGCTGAAAGGGTCGGATGCGATTAACATCATTCCGAACGTATCTGAAATGGGGTTGAGCGTGCGCGTTGCTCCATGGGATTCCACGCGATCTGTGTTGCGGCACCTTTCTGATGCGGCCGGAGACCATGCCGAGGTGTCGTTTGATTACAAATTTGAACCGTCGCCCATCTCGCCCACGGATAACGATGCGTTTCGTCTGCTCTCTGACACGGTGGACGCTGTCTATCCCGGCGTCCCGGCTGTGCCGTATGTGATGAACGGCGGTACGGATTCCAAGCACTTTGCCCGCATTTGCCCCAATGTATACCGATTTGCGGGGTTCCGTTTTACGACGCAGGAGCGCGCCGCGATGCATGGCAACGACGAACGTCTGCAGACGCGCAGTTATCTGGACGGCGTCAGCTTTTATAGTAAATTATTGCAAAACCTGAACGAAGGAGAATAGAATTATGGCATTCATTCCTATGACCGAGTACGATTCCGCAACCCCGGAGGTCAAGCACGAATACGATGACCAGATCCAAAAACACGGCCGCATCACAAACATGAAGCGCACGCTGCTGCATGATGTGCCGTCTTTCAAAACATACATGGACTGGTACCCGATGTATGACGCGCTGGTACCTGTTTTCGGCGAGCGGGCAATGACGATTTTTTCCTATGCGATCTCCACGGGCAACGACTGCCTGATCTGCGGCACGTTTTTCCGCAAGATCCTTGTGGACAGGGGAGAAAATCCTGATGCGCTGGAGCTGAACGAAACCGAGCAGCTGCTGTTGGACTTCGGCGTGCAGATCACGCGCAATCCGCACAGCATTGATCCTGCGCTTTATGAAAAGCTGCGGGCGCAGTATTCTGATCGCGTGCTGGTGCAGCTGATTGCGTTTGCCGGGATCATGTATGCGACCAATCTTTTCAATACCGTTGCCAAGGTGCCTCTTGACGAGGTGCTTTACAGCTATACCGCAGAAAACAAGGAGGGCAAATAAATTATGGCAGAGTTTACAAATAAAGTTGCGTTTATCACCGGTGCAGCACATGGACAGGGCAGAGCGACTGCCATTGCGTTTGCCAAAGAGGGCGCGGATATTGTCGCTTTTGATGTAGCCAAAAAAATTGAGTATCCCGCATACGAATTCGGCACGAGCGACGAACTGAAAAGTCTGCAGACCGAAATCGAAGCGCTCGGCAGACGTGTTGTTATCGCTGCCGGAGATGTGCGCGATGACGCGGCTGTGACCGCCGCTGTGGAGCAGGCGATTGCCGCGTTCGGCAAAATTGACATTTTGTTCAATAATGCCGGTATTTGTGCATATGCCGAGGTGGATTCCATGACCGACGACGAGTGGAATGCGATGATCGACATCAATCTTAAAGGCCCCTTCAATGTTGCCAGACGCGTGGTGCCGTATATGAAAAAAGCCAAGAGCGGTGTGATTATCAACAATTCTTCCGTAATGGGCCTGCGCGGCGGCAATCGTTTGAGTCATTATACCGCGTCCAAGTGGGGGTTGACAGGACTGACCAAAGCATGGGCGATCGAACTTGCGCCGTTTAATATCCGCGTTGTCAGCATCCATCCCACAGGCGTCAACACGCCCATGAACGACGGTCTTGCAGCGATGGAGGGCATGACGCCCATCGAAATCGCCGAACGTTCCGCAGGCAATCTGCAGCCTGTGCCGTGGATCGAACCGGAGGACGCGGCCAATCTTGTGCTGTTCCTTGCGAGTGACAAGGCGCGTTACTGTACCGGCGGACAGTATCTGGTGGACGCCGGTCTGCTGAGCGTCTGATCCGATTCAAATACCCGCTTTTTGTGCATAAACCAACCCGCACGCCGTCGGAATGAATAACAAGAAAGCATGTGCCTGTCCAACTCGAGAAGGGCTCGGATCGGGTACATGCTTTTGCATTGGGGAAACGCTGTATCAATTGGGGTGTGCGGTAGAGCGGATGTATTCAGCGCTTCCTTAAAGGCGATATTTGCGAAATGTTCTGACGATGTTTTGCGAAAAAGGATCTGATCCGAATCGTTGGAGTGGGTGCATGCACAATCGACGGCAGCAGGTCCATAAGATTTTAGGAAGCACTGATTCAATCCGATGCGCACGAAGGAATGGATCTTTTTCCG
>CAMOCU010000309.1 GCA_946610835.1 uncultured Clostridia bacterium
TCACGTTCACGGCAAAAAAGAATCTGCTCAACGATGTCATGGACTGGTTCGGCAAAGACGTCACGTTTCTTGACGAGACCGAAGATTCCGTCACGGCGAAGGTCACGGTCAATCTCGACGCCATGCGTCTGTGGGCGCTGCAATACGCGCTGTATGTGCGCATTCTTTCCCCGCAGTCCCTCGCGGACGACGTGCGGAACGATCTCCAAAAAGCGATTGAAAACTATGACCAACGTAGAAAGGAAAACCGAAAATGAACGTACAGATTCTCTCCGAAGCCGCCGCAAAGAAGATGCTGACGGATAACGTGTTTCCCTCACACACGGCGGTCATCTGTTTTACCGACACAGAACCGCCGATAGACTATTCGTCCGTCACGGACAGGGTGTTCTATGTGGACGTGCCGGACATCAGCATGGACGACATGACGGATTGCAAGTACACAGTCGATGACTTTGCTGATGCTATGCAAGCGGACGACCTCGCGCAGTTCATTCTCGACGCGCAGCACGACGGGTACGACATCATCTGCCAGTGTACCTATGGCGAGAGCCGTTCCGCAGCGGCAGCCGCCGCGATCTGGGAATACTTCATGCACAATGGTATTCAGGTATTTGCTGACTACCGCTACTGCCCGAATCAGCTTGTGTTCAACACGCTGTACGACGCGCTGTGCACACAAAACAGTGAAACGAGGGTTATAAAATGACAAATGATTCTGCCGTTCATCCCGACCTGGAAGGATTTTTGGACGATACTTTCTTCAATGGCGTGATCTTCCTGTTAAGAGAACCGAACACAGGCAAGGAAAACAAGCAGACGGAATTCTGGTTTAAAAAACGTCTGACGGGGAACTATGCGTATAATGATGCGTCAATGGACAAGGTGCAAATTCGAAACGATAAAGGGGCTTGTACAAAATACCGGAACCGGTTTCAGGCAATGCTGACATACGTGTTTACGGGTTCTGATAAGGAACTTCGTCACGCCGCCTATTTTAATTTACGCCCGGACGCCGGCGAAATCAGCCGCTCCAAAGAGTACTCTGAACGGTCGAAAGATTCGGATTACGTCACGAATAAATTTAACAGCATTGTTGATTATTGTCAAAATAGGACTTCAGGCGAACTGACTGTTTTCACCTGTGAGGAAATATTTGACATGCTGAAGAAGTGTTATCATATTCCCGAACAGAGTATAAAACGTGACGGCGTCGATTATGGAAAAAGAGGCAAAATGCGATCGCTCAAGTTCAAATGGGACGAACCGGATCATTCCGTGACTCCGATCATGATCACGGTTTACGAGATTTATCACCCGTCGCGTTCGCCGAAACTGATATTCGAGAAATAAAGGAGGATCCTGCATGAAGTTTAGATTTGAAAAAGAAGGATTTATTCCGCCCAACGCGCTGGCATATTCCGCGCCGAGCCGGGAAGAATGCGAAAAAGCCTACGAGCAGCTGCGTACCATTTGCCTGGATGAAGTCAACAAGCGGTACCTCGACGTGCAGGATATGATCGGTCGTGTGTTGTTTGAACTGGACTGTTATCGCATGAACAAACAGATCATGGAGTTGCTGATCCTGCGTGAGATCGCCGCGTTTTCCCATGAGAACGGTTATCCCGTAATGCTGCCCGGCATGGAAAACAAGCTCGTCCTGTTTGAGCTGCTCGGCATCACGAATGTGTGCCCGATGAAATACGGCAGAATGGCTTTTGCAAACTTTCCCGAAGCGGAGCCGATGTTTGAGATCCACGTTGCCGTGCAGATTCGCGACAAACTGCCGGACAGATTGAATGCCGTATTCGGTTCGATCGACAGCGCAAAAGACCGTGAAAAACATATCATCATTCAGCCCTTTGAAGCGCTGGACTACATCGGCGAATTGGCGGCGCGTACCGGCGTGCCGTATCAAACGATCGACATCGCAAACTTGCATGTGATGGGCGATCCGGAACTGCTGAACGCGCTGGCGGAGGATGTGATCACAAAAGAACTTGGCTGGCAATCGAACGCCGTTCCCTGTCGTTTTCTGACGGACGTCGCGCGGCTCTACGCGTTCGCCCACTGCAATGCGGACGAAAAAACGCCTGAATTATTTGTCAGTATTGGGCCATACATATTTCGTGACAGAGTATACGCCGTGTTGCTTGCGCTGGGTTTCCCGACGCCGATCGCATTCCGCCTTGCCCGAAACTGGGCAAAGGGAGACGAAAAAGAACGCGACATGGAGATGATGCGTCGACACGGCGCTTTTCCGGTGCTTTTAGAGGCATACAGGCACCTTCAGAACCAGTGGCCGGAATCGAGCTGCTTGGCGCACGTTACGGTTCTGGCGATCCTTAAATACTACGAACTTCGGTATCCGGATGTATATGCGCAGATCCGCGCAAAATACGATGCGCAGGAAACAGAATAACCGAAATTGCTCCCGAAAGCCGTCAGGAAATACGATCCTTGACGGCTTTCTTTTTTGCTTTGTTTCGGTTACGCTTTCTCAATATGTATTACGGAAACACGCTGACCGGCATACTGATTTTTGACCAGCTCGCCTGCTTGCCATGCATCCGATGCGCCGACGATCTGCTCCGATTGCCGTCCGCAAAGCAGAAAAACAACGCGCCATTGCGGCATTCTTACTGCCATCCTGTTCACCTCCTCTTGGATGATTTCGGTGAAAGGATACCATTCGACGTGTTCTTTTTTCGGGATATCGTTTTTCTGCTCAATGGGACGTAAAGCGGCCATCGGG
>CAMOCU010000310.1 GCA_946610835.1 uncultured Clostridia bacterium
CGGTTTTCTGCCGTGCGGTTGAGCTTTTTGACCAGCGATGTTGCGCTGTAGCAGCCGCTCGCGTGGTGCTGCATCTCGCCGTTCCATGCGGGAACGCGCATGGGTTCGGATACGACCTTGGCAAAATATGCGTCGGGAGAGGAAAAGCAGATCGGGGTTTCGCTGTCTTTTTCCATCCGCGCGGTCAGATGCGCCAAATCGCCGCGTGTCGGGCCGCCGCCGTGGTTGCCCACGCCGCCGAACAGCATCCGGTCGTAAGGATCGGAGCGGATCTGCGCATGCAGCGCGTCCGCCGCGGCGTCGAGATTTTCCGTGCCCGTATGGCCGTAACTGTCGGAAATATGATAGGTCAGCACGCGGCTGCCGTCTATGCCGTCCCACCAGAAAAGCTTTTCTGGGATGTTCGGGTTTTCGTGCCGGCCGGGACGCATCATTACATATGTGCGCATGCCGCCGAGCGAGAGCAGCTGCGGAAGATTGGCGCAGTGGCCGAAGGAATCCACGTTGTATCCCGTGCGGCAGATGCGGCCGAATTTTTTGTAATAATACAGCTGGCTGTACAGCGCGTGCCGCGCGAAACTTTCGCCGCTGGGCATGTTGCAGTCCGGTTGCACCCACCAGCCGTTGACGGGTACCCAGCGTCCCTTTTTGACCATTTCGCGGATCTCGGCAAAAAGCTCCGGGTCGATCTGCTCGACCCAGTCGTAATAGACAGCCGAGGAGCAGGTAAAAATGAAGTCGTCGTATTCTTTCAGCCGGTCGATGGCACAGCGGAAAGTCTGCAGCACCTCGCCGCATCCCTCCTGCCAGCGCCACAGCCAGATGGGATCAAGATGCGCGTTGCCGATGTAATGGATTTGATTGGACATTACAGCGTCCCCCCTTTATTCAAAAAATCCGTAATACCTGCCGAACCAGTAGGCGAAGGTATAGACGTAACAGCTTTCCACCACGATCATGCCGCCGGAATCCTCGTCCTTGTAGTCGAAGGGATTGCGGTCGTATTTGGAGATGAAGCGTTCGTCGTTGGGCAGCAGCCAGGAGATTTCTTTGGCGCCGCCCATGTGGATGCGAACCGGTGTGTCGTGGCGTTTCATGGTGGATACACCCGCCGCAAGACGCGAAACATTCATCCGGTAAAGCCATTGCGCCTGACGATCCATGTCGATCTCGTCGCCGGTTGCAAGCGCATACGGCAGATCGTATCCGGGATCGTATTCGCGTTCGAGCGACGTGCGCCAGGAGCGGAACCCGGCCTTGTATTTTTCAAGCAGCACCTCGTCTTTTTCAAGCGTGCACAACGCCCAGAACGAGCAGACGGCAAGCATATGGTCGCCGTACATGATGTCCTCAAACGGATGGATTCCGTCGGACAGCGCGGACTGCTGAATGCGGTCAAAGTGCTGTGTGGCCAGATCGGCATAGCCGCGCTCGAGCAGATGCGCGTAGCTTTCGCGCCATTTCGGATTGTCGCCGCAGATGCGCAGCGCGATCTTGTGGTAGGCGAGCAGCTCGGCAGCGTTTAGACATGCGTCCACATAGCCGAACTCGGTGTTGAAATACCGCTCGCTCCATTTTGCCCACGTCGTCGGCTCGCCTGTGCAGTCGCACAATTCGTATCCGTGGTCGATGATGTGATCCATCAATCCCTGCGCGGACGATACGATCAGCGCATCCAGTTCGGGATCTTCGGGGCCGATAATCTCGTGCGCAACCATCATCTGCAAAAAGTGCAGCGTGATCTCGTCGGAGCTTGTATCCGCTTTGTAAAAAATGCCTTCGCGGCTCTTGCCCTCGTCGGTGAACAGATGTGTCAGCCGCTCCGGAATGGGCGCGGACGCATCGATCTCCATGCCTGCCCAGCAGACGTCGTGGCCGGCAGGGGCGTCGGGGTCGCTGGTTTCCACGCCGTACATTTTGACAAAAGAACCTTTTTCGCGCGTTGCGGGCGTGTCCAGACAGATCGCCTTGTCGCCCTGCAGGCGGAAATACACGCCGTTTTCCGGCACCAGTTCGTCGGCGCACATATACGTCCGCGCCACAAAGCCGTCGCCGCGGCAATGGATGTGCATGGTCAGCAGGCACGCTTCGCATGCGCGCACAGCGGCCTTGCGCGCCTCGACGGTGTCGGGATGCGCCGCGCCTTTTTCACGCAGGCAGACCGCGTAATGGAACATTTCCGCCATGGCAAAGCCGCCTGTGAAACCGCCGTCGTTGTCGGAATGACCGTAAGGAACGGCGGAGGAAAGATCGCGCGGCACAGCAAGCTCGCGCTGGCTGTACATGCCGTAGCGGTCCACAATGGTGCGCGATTCTTCAAGCAGCATCAGCGCTTTTTCCTCTGCGCCCACAAGACGGATCTCGATGTGCGTTGCGCCGGTTTCGGTGCGCACCCACAGCCCGTTTGCATCCGGCAGCAGTGCGATAACATAATTGTCCTGCAGATCCCGATCCGCCGCAAAAAACTGCATCACAAGATCTTCGCGCTGTGCGTCCGGTTCGTAACGGGTCAGTCCGGTTGTAGCGCCGTACCACCACACGCTGCCCACACGCACGCAGCAGGTATAGTCCGCTTTGCGTGACGGCAGCGGCAGCGGGAAATGCGCCAGATCCGGTACATCGTTTGTGACCGTATACAGTTCCTGCGGAATCGCCGGATCCCCGGCCTTGTACTGCCGGCAGAAGCGCGCAGGCTGGGCGGTCAGCTTATAGGGAAGAAGCATAGAAAAATCCACTCTCCTTTTAGATGAT
>CAMOCU010000311.1 GCA_946610835.1 uncultured Clostridia bacterium
ACATCACAACGAGCATCAGCGCGGCAAGAATGCCGCCCAGCGCTGTCTTTGAACTTTGTTTCATGCGGCACCTCAGCAGCAGCGGATCAAATCGCCGCCCATGCATTCGCAGCAACAGTCTGCGCAAATCAGCCCCGAACAAATATCGCACGCGCCGACTCCGCGGCCGCCGGACGGAGCGCGGGTGGTTCTGTATCCGCCCGAACGGGATTGACGAATCTCATCGTACGCCGCGGTGTACTCCGCGTTGCCCGGTTCCATCCGGCACGCGGCGGCGAAATTGCCTGCGGCCTCTTCAAGGAAGCCCTGCCGGCGTTGGATGCTGCCTTTTAAAAAATGCCATTCCGCGCTGCGGGACTGTGCCGGAACACCGTCCAGAATCATGTTGGCGTCATCCAGACGGCCGGCGCGGATCTTTTGGCGGATGTCGGCGTAATCGGACGCAGACGAGTACACCGTATCCCGCGCCGTCTGTGTATAGCCGCCGCTGCGGGACATAATGACCGCATCGTATGCACCATCCAGTTCCTGCATTTTTTCACGGGCATATTCCACATTGACATTGGCATCGATCTGCTCTTGCCACCGTCTGGCCTGCAGCCGGTATGCCTGGCGGATCTGCTCGTCCGTTGCATTGGCGGAAACGCCTAAAACAGCAAACGGGTCATTCATGTCCTCGCCTCCTTGGAATGAGAATGGGGTTGCGTCACATAGAGTGCGGAATTGTATAAGCCGTTGAATAAGACATTATAGATAATATCTGAAAATCTATTGAAAGGAATCGCGTCGAAACATTGCAGCATTTCGCTGATATTGAAATTGAGCATCTCCATTGCGCGGTTATAAAACTGCTTCGCGTCCTGTCGGTACAGCCCCTTGAGCGGATTGAAGTTGCCGGATCGCAGATCTTTCTGCACATCGTCCACCGCGTCGATCAGATACACATACCGCCCCAAAAGGTAAACAAGACGTCCAAACGTTTCGTTCGCGCAATAAATCGCCGCAATCTGCCGCAACCCGTCTGCGGAGGGTTGCGCGGCGCGATCGAGCGAACAATCGACGTCCTGTTCGATTTGCGCCTGGCGCGCAGTCAGAATACGCATCACTTCGGCGGCCTGCGGCTGCAATCGAACGGCCTTGCGGTGCATACACCATGCCGCGGGATACAGTGTAAGCGCAAGCAGCTTTTTAAAAAAGCCGTGGTCGTGCAGGTCATCGAGAATTTTGTGATAGAACATCATCACGGAAACATCCGCGCAGAAATCCAAAACCGCACCCCGACCGCAAGACGTGCATTTTTTAAGCGGATTGACACAACAGCGCGCACGGCACATCGAAGGGTCATTGTCGGATACCGACAGCAGCAACAGCGCCAGAAATGTTACGTCATAACTCAGAAACAACTGTCCGAGCGGCGAATATCGGCGCAGCAGCGCCTTGCACAAGGTACAGTACACGCCGCGATAGACGTCGTACTCTTTAAATTTCATCTCCGGCTTATACGTACGGACATACCCCAGCACACCGCTCACCTCTCATGCAGGATGATTCAAAGGATATTATACGACATCCTGCCGCAAAAAGCGTGAACAGTATATGAATTTTTGCAAAAATCAGTGGTATTCCGGCAGCCAGCTTCCGTGTGTGGCGATCAAATCGTCGCACATGCGGATAATATCGTCGATGGAAAGTTCCGAGGAACAATGCGGATCAAGCATGGCCGCCTGATAGATATGTTCCTTCTTGCGTGTTACGGCTGCTTCGATCGTGAGCAGCTGAACATTGATCTCCGTGCGGTTCATGGCGGCAAGCTGCACCGGCAGCGCAGGCTGCGCGCAGGGCTGCACACCGGCGCGATTGACAAGACACGCAACTTCCACGCAGGCTTCGCGCGGCAGGTTGGGGATCAGGCCGGATGTATTCAGCACATTGCCGCCGATTTTGTATGGAACATCCGTAACGATAGCTTCCATAATACCGGCAGCATACTCGCGGGTTCGGGTGTGTGAAACCTCGCCGTTGAGATACTGCTCTTTTTCACTGTTCCAGCGTTCAATTTGATGGATACAGCGGCGCGGATATTCGTCCAGCGGGATATTGTACCGATCGATCAGCTCCGGATATTTGGATTTGATAAAGAAGTTGTTGTACTCCGCGTTGTGCTCGCTCGATTCTGTGCAGTAGTAGCCCAAACGGCGGATATATTCGTAACGGACAAGATCCTTGCATTCCTTGTCGTTTTCCAGCTTGTCGATTGCACGGCGACGGATTTCGGGATACAAGTCTGTACCGTCGGCATCCCGCAGCTCCAGCAGCCATCCCATGTGGTTGATGCCGGCGATGCGCTCGTACAGCGGCTCGCTGTATTCAATGCCCAGACCGTCCAGCAGATCCCGCGAACAGCACTGCACGCTGTGGCAAAGGCCGACCGTTTTGACGCCAGTATACCGCAACATGTATCCCGTGAGCATAGCCATGGGATTGGTATAATTCAAAAACAGCGCATCGGGGCAAACTTGCTGCATGTCTGCCGCAAAATCCGCCAGTACCGGAATCGTGCGCAACGCGCGGAAAATGCCGCTGATACCGGTGGGGTCGGCGATCGTCTGGCGCAGGCCGTATTTTTTGGGCACTTCAAAGTCGATGATCGTGCAGGGATCATACAGACCGACCTGAATAGCGTTGACAACAAAATCGGCGCCGCGCAGCGCATCCTTGCGGTTTTCCACACCAAGATACGCATGCACA
>CAMOCU010000312.1 GCA_946610835.1 uncultured Clostridia bacterium
CTGCGTGAACGACGATCACGCACCAGCGGCAGCTCTGCTTGACCCGGCGGATCGGATCGACGAACTGCTGCACAGGTACGGATACAGATAACCGCCTCCAAATCTCTTCAACCAAAAGGCAGAGCCGCGATTTGCAGCTCTGCCTTTTCTTTTTTTATGCGTTCAATCGTTCCGCGGCATCGGGGGTCTGGGCGGCCTTGGCGGTCTCGGCGGTCTAGGCGGATACGTGCCGGGTCTGCCGGGACGGGGACCGCAATGGGAATGGTGCGCACAATGATGGCCGGGGAACAGAATGATCGGGAATCGAAGCATCTTGCTCACCTGTCTTTCAGATTGGATCGGCTTGACCGATCTGCTGCCAGTATATGCGCGCGCACAGGATTTGTGTTCCGGCTGTGCGCCGCCGGCGTCAGGCGAGGCAAGTCAACGCGTGCGGTTACTGCGCGTTATCGACCACAACTGCGCTTGCGATGACGATCGGATTCAAAGGCTCTGCCGCCTCGCCGAGCGCGTTGTAGGAACGCTGAACGGTCGTGAAGCTGTCCACAACGTCCATGCCCTCGATCACTTTGCCGAAGGCGGCGTAATTGCCGTCCAGAAATGCGGCGGCGTCATAGCAAATGAAGAACTGGGAGGAAGCGGAATCCGGATCGTTCGAGCGCGCCATGGACACAACGCCGCGCGTATGCTGGAGCGTGTTCTGCGCAAATCCGTTGGACTGGAACTCGCCGGGGATCGTCTGCGCGCTGTCGCTGCGGCCGGACAGGGACGGATCGCCGCCCTGCGCCATGAACCCGTCCACTACGCGGTGGAAAGTCAGGCCGTCGTAAAAATGATCCTGCACAAGGCGGATAAAATTATCCACCGTCTGCGGCGCGTATTCGGGATACAGCTCCATGGTGAAGGCGCCGCCGGCAATCTCGTCGTTTTTTTCGATGGTGAACTGCACCAGCGGATGTGTGCCGTCATACGCGGAGGCCGACGCGGCCTCTTTTTTGCCGCAGGCGCACAGCAGCGTGCACAGCAAAATGGCGCTCAGGAGCAAAGCGATTGTTTTTTTCATGAATGATACCTTCCTTTCTGAAAACACACGGACATTCCTGCGCGGAACATCCGTGTGTCTGTGCGGCAAATCATTATTGTGCTGCGTCCGGCTGGGGCGGAGCAATGCTCTGGCGTGCGCGGCGAATCTCGGACAGACTCTGCGCGAGCGCCATATCGGCGTCCTGCATCACGCGATCGAGAAATTCGGATGTGGCGGTACGGATATCCTCGGAGTACTTGTTGGCTTTGCTGACCAATTCTTCGGCCTGCGCCTGCGCCTGCGCGGTGACGGCAGAGGCTTCGCTGCGCTTGTCGTTGACCATTTCGGTCAGCTTCTTTTCCGCGTCCGCGAGCATGCGCTTGCCTTCCTCGTCCGCCTGCGTGCGCACTTCTTCGCTGTAGGCCGCGGCGGCCTTGGCCACTTCGCTTTCTTCGACCATCTTGCGCGCCTTTGCCTCGGCTTCGGCGACAATGGCCGCTGCTTTTTCCTCAGCCTCGGCCGTGGTCTTTTTGGAGAATTCGTCGGCCTGGCGGACAAGCTCGCGCGCCTTGTCTTCGCTCTTTTCAACAAATTCCTTGACCTTTTCCTGCGCGGCGGAGACAATGGAGGCGGAGTCCGCTTTGGCCTTTTCGATAATGCTGTTGCGTTCGGCCAGCACGTTGCGCGCCTGCGCGATTTCGACCGGCAGATTCAGCCGCATATCCTCAAGGCATGTCTTGATCGCCTTGGTGTCGACCATGGTTTTGTTTGTAAAGGCAACATTGGTGCCGGAATCCACGGCGTTTTCGATCTGTTCAAGTAAATCTTCAAAAGTCATTGTACAGCTTCCTTTCTTATGCTTTGCTTAAAATTCGTTTGATGATGTCCTCGCGAACCTGCGGGGGTACGAAGTTGCGGATGTCTCCGCCCAGTGCGCCCACCTGCTTGACCATGCTGGAGGACAGATACATGTGTTCGACCGACGAGGCGATGAACAATGTTTCCATATCCGGATTGAGCGTGCGGTTGATGAGCGCCTGCTGGAATTCCTGTTCAAAATCCGACATGGCGCGCAAGCCTTTGACGACCACGTTCGCGCCGATCCGCCGCACATAATCCGCCAAAAGTCCGTCGCACAGATCGACGTGGACGTTCGGCATTTCCGATGTGCAGCGCGTAATCAGTTCGGCGCGCTCTTCGGGGTTGAAATAGCCGGAGGGCTTGTTGTAATTGCGGGCAACGGCAACCGTGACCTTGTCGAACATTTTGGCCGCGCGGCAAACGATGTCCATATGACCGAGCGTCACCGGGTCGAAGCTGCCGGGATAAACGGCATGAACCATGGCATTCTCTCCTCTGCATAAAATTCAGATTTCTGTGTCCCGATAAGCGGTGATTTTTGTTTTGCCGTAGCGATAGGTGCGGAAGATCCGGTAGGCGCCGATCTGTTCGGGCAGCGCCTCGCCGAGCGGGGACTCGCACAGGATCACGCCGCCCTGCGCCATTTTGGGCGCAAGATCGGGCAGCACCTTTTGCAGCAGACCTGCGTTGTACGGCGGGTCGAGAAAGGCGATATCGAATGTGTTGCGGCAGTTGCGCACAAAGGCGAGCGCGTCCGCCTGCAGCAGCGTTGCCCGGTCGGACAGCCCCGTGGCCGCAAGGTTATGACGGATCACGTCGATGCTGCGGCGGTCTGTGTCCAGAATCGTGGCGG
>CAMOCU010000313.1 GCA_946610835.1 uncultured Clostridia bacterium
ATTGCCGTAAAAGAAGTGAGCATCCATTTGATCAGAAGAAAAAAGGACATGCTCTCCAGAATTTTGTCACGCGGACAAATCAGAAAAAACAGCACGTTCAGCAGGCTGCATCCGCTTTCAAACGTGTTGGACATAAAGATTCCGGCAGCCGTGCGAAAATTGAAAAAGATGCTGCCGTTGCCGTGCAGTGCGTCCCAGAGCGTATAGAAGATCGGAATGTTGCACTGCCCCATATCGTCGTACACGATGCTTTCCGTACCGAAAGGAAAGATCCCGTTTGCCGCGTAGACGACTAAAACACAAAACAGCACGATAATCGGTGCAGCCAGCAAGCGCGCCGAAAAAAGACGGCTGCCGGATCCGGATCGTTGCATAGCATTCTCCTTTTCCATAATTACCAGCACAGCGTTATCCGCAAACCATCTGTCTGTGCGCAGATCTGGGGGGCTTGAGTATGCAGACTTTCCTCAAATGCGGCAAGCATCTCTGTGTTCGGGAATTCAATCATGCAGCAGAGCGTCAAATCAGACGGGAGCGCAGGCTTGTGCGGCGTGAAGGCAGTCTGCCACCAGGAAAGATCCTCTTGCGTGGAGACAATCTCTTCATCGCCGGCATAAACGGTAAACGACATCACCATGCGGTCAGGATCGCTTGCGCAGTCATAAAATGCTGCCTTTCGATCCACGGGCTTGTTGTAAATGCCCATTTCTGCACCAAGCATGATCCAACTGTAAATCCCTTTCCAAAGCTGGATCATCCAGTCCTTGTCGTTGTATCTGAAGGGGACGCGTACAGTTTGCAACGCGTCCCCGATCAGAAACGCAAGCCTATCATATGCTTTGCAAAAGCCAAAGTTCCGCTGCCACGGATCGTCTGCAGCGATGAAAGTGTCAAAGCCGAAGTTAAAATCATAACCGATTCCCAAAGCGCCTGTACCGTCTTCGGTATAGATGATTTCCCGGTCGTAATCATACAACCAGCCTGTCGGCACGCGCTTTTCTTCGCGGCCGAAAAGATCAATATAATAGAAGCACAGCTCTTTTGTATTGCCTTTGTACGGGTCAAGCTGCATACGCACAGAGCGTACCGGACGCAGATTTTTCAGGATGGTCAGTCCGGTGATAGCGACGTTGTTTTTGGTATCCTGACCCGGATCGCCGGGTTTTTTATCCGCTGTCGGATTCTGACCGCAGGCAAATTGAATGATTCCGTCCAGTTCGCCGAGTGCCGCCTTAGCCACATAGGGCGAGGTACAGGAAATTGTTTGCTCGTTCAGAATTTGGTTGGAACCTGCAAAATCTGTCGGTACTTGCGCAGAAAGAATCTCTTCGGTTCTGCCGCAAAGCGGGCAGGAACAGCAAAGCAGTACGGCGCAGAGCACCGACGCGGCCAAACGCCGGATCAGGGAATGGGTCATGAGTCCACAACTCCTTGCGCGTTTATCAGTAAGCTAAACCGTTGCTCTTTGCCCAATCATAATAGGCTTTCAGCGAGGCCATACGCGCCTCGTCCAGTACGCGGTGACCACGGTTGATCGGCTTCATGCCCGTAATGCCTTGAAGCTGAACAAGATATTTTGCGGAAACATTGAAGCAGCTGTCGATTGCGCAGTCCAGAAGGATGATGTGCTGATAGGCTTTCTCTGCCGCATCCATATCGCCCGCCGTGAATGCATCCCACATTTTTTGGAAAAGCTGTGCGCCGCAGGAGGTCGGGGTCGCCATAACGCCTCTCGCGCCGGCTTTCCATGCCTCAAACAGCAGCGGAATATTGGCCTGCAGAACATTGCTGTCACCCTGGACATCAATTTTCTCCTGAATATCCTTCATGTGGCAGGTTGTGTCTTTGATGCCGACAAATCGGCCGGTTTCTACCAGCTTTTTGTAAACATCCGCTTCCATTTTATGCGGCTGGCATCCGGGAAATTCATACAGGAACAGCGGCAGATCGGTATATCCCGCGAGTTCGGAAAGATACGTAAACTGACGCTGCGGATCATCGTGCATGCCTTTGGTGATAAACACAAGGCCGTCTACACCCGTCTGGGACATACGCTTGACTTCCTCGACCTGCGCAAACCAGGACGGCTCCAGATTGGCTGTGGCAACAACAGAAGTTCCGCCGGCATGTTTTACGGTCAGTTTGGCGAGCTTTTCACGCTCATCCAGCGTCATTTCTGCCATTTCTGACGTGCCGCAAACGGCAAAGAGATGTCCGGCACCTGTGGCAGCCTGAAACTCGGTGTAGGCTGCGTAGGTATCGTAGTCGATCGTCAGGTCGTCATGATAGGGGGTCAGCATGAGCGCATAGACCCCGGCAAATTTTTGATACTCTGCGGTTGTCATGGGAATACTTCCTTTCCTTTGCTATGGATAAATTATTGTTCGTCTGCTTCGGTGAGCAGTCCGTAATATCTGCCGATCCAGTAGGGGAGCAGATACAGCGTGCATTCCTGTGCGCGGCTTGCGCCGTCGCTGTCCGGACGCAGCGTACCGTAATCCGGACGGTGGACGTTGCGTTCGTCATAGGGTAAAACTTCGAGCAGCTGCGGCGGCTCATGCCACGCTTCCTGTTCGGTATCGTATACAAGGTCTTTTCGCTTGGAATTTTCCATGCGGTAAAAGATCATATCCAGCGGAATCTCGCGCAGCGATTGAACGCCCTCTGCAAGATCCGCGTCTCTTCCGGTAAACAGTGCATGTAAAAAACAAAACAGCGGCTGGCGTTCCACACGTT
>CAMOCU010000314.1 GCA_946610835.1 uncultured Clostridia bacterium
TCGATCTTTTTGTGCAACCTGACGAAAAAGCTTACTTCGCAATCCGCACACCCCGATTGTGCGGTATTGCCTTAAAGAAAACAGAAGCAAAATAAAGCTGCCGCACGAATGACTGTTGAAAGTCAGGCGCGGCAGCTTTGATGTTTTCCAGAAAGAAGCATATATTGCTGCATGGTGCGATTTTGCAGGCAGACGAATACAATCCGTTTATTTTTTCAGGCAGCTGGTGTCTCTGCCGACCAGGTCGTATTCCCGCAGATCAGTGACCATAACCTGCACAAAATCGCCCGGTTCATATTCTTTGTCTGTTGTAAAGTAAAGGACGCCGTCGATTTCCGGCGCATCCATGTATGTGCGGCCGATATAGCAGTCGCTGTACGCGTCATATTCTTCCACAAGGACAGTGTATTCCTTGCCGATGCGCGCCAGATTCTTATCCTGCACGATGCTGTACTGATCTTCCATCAGTATCTCGCCCCGGCGCCGCTTGACGTCGTCGTCCACCTGCTCGTCCATCCCGAAGGCAGGCGTTCCCTCCTGCGGGGAGAAAGTGAACACGCCCATGCGGTCAAATTCCATCTCGTTGACAAACAGCGCAAGGTTGTCGAATGCATCCTCGTCCTCGCCGGGGAAACCGGTCATGAATGTGGTGCGGATCACAATGTCCGGCATAGCTTTGCGCAGTTTTTGCAGCAGTTCGCGGATCTGCTCGATCGTGCCGCGGCGGTTCATGCGCCGCAGAACGCGGTTGTCGGCGTGCTGCAGCGGCAGATCCATATAATGCAGGATTTTCGGCTGCGAAGCCATAACATCAATCAGCTCGTCCGTGATTTTGTCCGGATAGCAGTAGAGCATGCGGATCCAGCGAATGCCGTCGATCGCGCACAGCTCACGCAGCAGCTGCGGCAGACGCAGCTCGCCGTACAGATCTGACCCGTAATTGGTGGTATCCTGCGCAATCAGAATCAGTTCGCGCACGCCGGCGGCGGCAAGTTGCGCGGCCTCCTCCAGAATGTCCTCCATCTTGCGGCTGCGGTATGCGCCGCGGATGCCGGGAATTGCGCAGAAAGTGCAGCGGTTGGAGCATCCGTCCGCAATTTTGAGATACGCCCAGTATTCCGGCGTGGTCAGCAGACGCGGATTGCCCAGCGGCATGCAGGCCTGATCCGGGCAGCTGTAGATTTGTTCGTCCGCGGCCAGCGTGTCCTTCACAACGCTGAGAATGTCGCCGTTTGCGCCGATTCCGACGACCGCGTCGACCTCCGGGAATTCCGCAAGGATTTCCTCGCGCTGTGTCTGGACAAGGCAGCCCGTGACGATGATTTTGCGGATCACGCCTTCTTCTTTCAGCTCGACCATATCCAGAATATTTTCAATGGCCTCGCGCTTTGCGTCGTCGATGAACGCACAGGTGTTGATAATCACTGCGTCCGCGCCGTCGACGCAATCCACGATCTCGACGCCGTCTGCCTGCAGGGCGGCCAGCATCATTTCCGCGTCCACCTGATTTTTAGGACAGCCCAAAGAGATCATTCCGACTCGCATATTGTATCGCTCCTTATTCTTCCTCGTCTGCCGCGTCGCGCAGCGCAGCGCGTATGTCGCCGTATGCATATCCGAGCCGCTGCAGAGCGGCAATGGTACGGCGCAAGCCCTTTTCCTCCGAGAATTTGCCCCGGAATCGGGTACGCAGCAGTGTATCTATGGCCTCGCGCGGATCAAAATCCATTTCCGCGATCACCTCGTCCGCCGTATCTGCGTCGATCCCCCGGCCGATCAGTTCCTGCCGGATACGGCGCGGTGCGGCGTGACGGCGGCGCTGCAGTTCAGCGGCAAAATTTTCCGCATAACGTGTGTCGTCGACCAGCCGCAGTTCCTCAAGACGATCCACCGCAGCGGCAGCGGACGCCTCGCCGTATTCTTCGCTCAGCCGATCCATCAGCTGCCGGCGTGTTCTGTCCTGCAAACTCAGCAGGGAAGCGGCCTTGTTGAACGCACGGCGGTCATTTGCCCGGCGCAGGAACGCTTCGACCTGCGCTTCGGTGAGAATCTCGCCGTCGTGTACGCCGCATGTGCTGAAATACAGCGCGTCCACTGTTGTGCGGTATTCATCGTCGAAATAGATGTGCAGTTTATCCCGCCGGCCGGGCTTGACAGTCAGTTTCATGCTCAATCATCCACCGCGATGTCGAGCTTTGCCTTGTTTTCCTCCTTGGCAGCCGCAGGAGCGGCGGGCAGGGGAGCCGGTTCTTCTGTTTCGGCCGCCTTGCCTTTGCCTTTTTTGGCAGGCTTGGAGACAGCAAGGATCTTATCCTTGTTGGCGCGGATTTTTCCTTCAATCTCAGCGGCAAGGTCAGGATTGTTGAGCAGATATTCCTTGACGTTGTCGCGGCCCTGAGCCAGACGCATTTCGCCGTAATAGAACCACGCGCCGCTCTTGCGGATGATTTCGAGTTTGACGCCCAGATCGACGATTTCTCCAATGCGGGAAATACCTTCGCCGAACATGATGTCGAATTCTGCTTCGCGGAAAGGCGGCGCGACTTTGTTTTTGACGATCTTGACGCGTGTGCGCGCGCCGACAAATTCGTTGCCGGGCAGTTTGATGGTTTCGATCCGGCGCACATCCATGCGCATTGTGGCGTAGAATTTGAGTGCGCGGCCGCCGGTCGTGGTTTCGGGATTGCCAAACATCACGCCGATTTTTTCACGCAGCTGGTTGATGAA
>CAMOCU010000315.1 GCA_946610835.1 uncultured Clostridia bacterium
GACTCACACAGCCGCCGGCCGTATAATGGTAAAGATAGGACTCCAGTTCGGACGGTACCTGAAAACGGTCAAAGATTTTTTTCTCCAGCAAAAAACGCAGGATGGCGTCATGCGAGGAGATTGAACTGTTTTCGCCCAGCAGCGTGAGTACCAGTCTGCGGTTGTCGTAAGCATAACGCAGGATTCGGGTCAGTTTTGCAATGGATTCGGGTGAACCGGGCAACGCATCTGCACTGTCCATGAGCTCTCCCACACGTGCCAGAAATTCCCGGAAAACCTGTTCCTGCAGATCCTGAACGTCTGTATAATGCGCGTAAAATGTGCCGCGGTTGATTTCCGCTTTTTCACAGATTTCCTTGACCCGGATCCGCCCCACGGGCTTGTCCTGCAGCAAATCAATCAGCGTGTTGCGCAGGGTTGCCTTGGTGTTGCGGATGCGGCGGTCAATTTTTGCGGTCGACACGAAGATTCCTCTTTTCTTTTATGATGAAATGTACTATAATTATAAAGGAATGTTCGTCATAAATCAACATTTTTTTAAAATTTGTTTAAAATACGATGTTGAAAAGAGGAACGAACGAGAATTGCCGCAAGAAAGGCGGGGCAAAATGCAAAAATCGGATTTTTTTACGGCGCAGCGTATGGATCCGGAGGACTTGGACAGTGTGGAGTACCTGCGACAGGGCGCGGAAATCAAAGTTGTGGTGCATCTGCAGTGTGCGTACTTTGAGGCGCGTCTGCTTGCGGGGGAGACGGTGTATGCCGATACGTTCAACGACCGTGAACCGTACGATGCGCTGACACATATCTTCTGTGTGCCGCAAGACGCGCTGCCCATCGGCGGAACGATGCGCTTTGCTGCGCTGGACAGCGCTGTGAACGGCGATCTGTGCGTTGCGCAATTGTCCTGTACGCCGCAGTTTGCCGACCCTGACGCACTGTTTGCCGCTTACAACAGTGGAATTGAACCGATGCAGACGGTAAGCGAACGGATTGCGTCGGGACTGCGGTACAGCCATTTGCAGTGTATGGACAGGGAAAACAGACCCGTGCAGGTGTTTCTGCTTGAGGCGGATCCGCATTCCGTGCGCTTTTATACCGGTACGCCGGACGACGGTTATGCCGCACGGGGCTGCTGTGCAACGGTGCCGGAAATGATCGAAACCGCCTGCGCACACGGACAGAATGTGCTTGCGGCGGTCAACGCGGATTTTTTTGACATGTTCGGCGACAACAGCCCATCCGGCTTGTGTGTCAAAAACGGACGCGTTGTGGCCAACGGCGAAAGTGTGCGTCCGTTTTTCGGTGTGCTGGCGGACGGGACGCCGGTGATCACTTCGCTCGGCGAGCGCCCGGAGCTGCGCGATCAACTCGATCACGCGGCGGCAGGCTTGCAATGGATTCTGCGCGACGGCGCGCCGTACCAATGGGGGCCTTTGGAGCCGTTTGCGTATGTTCGCCATCCGCGCACAGCCGCGGGACTGCGTGCGGACGGTACGGTGCTGCTGATGGTGGTTGACGGACGGATCCCGGATTACTCCAACGGCGCCACGCTCGTCGATTTGATTGTATTGATGCAGCGTTTCGGCGCGGTGCAGGCAATCAATCTGGACGGCGGCGGATCGTCCATTCTGTATACCCGTACTTCGGATGGGTATCGTCTGCGCACCAATCCGGCGGATCTTTACCGACCGACGGAAAAACTCATCCGCCCGTGTTTCGACTGCATTCTCATCACTGCGTGCGAATGATTTCCAGCGGGTCAGCCGGTTGGCCGTCCACGGTGACTTCCAGATGCAGATGCGGCCCTTCTTTGGATTCTACAGGAATTTCACCCAGCTTGCCGATCACAGCGCCCTTTTCCACGCTTGTTCCGGCTGCGGGTGCGGTATCCTTTTCCAGTCCGCAATAGCGTGCTGTAATGCCGCTGCCGTGGTCGATCGTGACTGTAACGCCCCAAAGCGGATCGGACTCCACGGTTTGTACCACTCCGTCGCCCATGGCAAGGACGGATTGCCCGCGGTTGTCGCCGAAGTCGATCCCGTTGTGGACACGCCAATCCTCCATCGTGGCGGAATAGACAAGATTGCCGCGGGAATAATCCTTGACGATAAAGGTGCCGAGCGGATAGGTAAACCGTTTTGGCGGCTCGGTCGTTTCAGCGATAGTCGGCGGCTCGGTCGTCTCTGTTGTTTCCGGCAGTGGAATGTCCTGCACGGGCGCCTGCGCAGGCGTATAGTCGGTCGCTTCTGTCATGCGGACAGTGGATTGCGCCGGCGGCTGCACGGATGTTGTGTCGCGCGCGGCGATCCACGCACCCACGCCTGCGGCCAGCAGACATGCGCACAGTACGCCGTATGTCACGGCGGAGCGGCGCAGATTTTCTTTGGCTTGCATACGTCATCACGTCCTTTTTTCGTTTGCCATAAGTTTGCCCGATATAGGAATATTTATACAATTCACATAAGAAAGGGGGCGCCCGATATGCTTCGGCTGCGCGCACTGTTGCTTTGTTTTGCTTCCCTGTTTACAATGCTCTTCGGCGGTAAGACGCTTGTGGAGATTGACGTCGACACTGCTCATCCCGGGCAGGTGCTGTCCAATAAAGTCAGCAATATCAACGTTTGGAATATGGGAACCATGTTTTTTGACCCGAACCCGGGAACGGAAGAAAATGATTATTCGTTTGTCGATTATATCCAGCTCATG
>CAMOCU010000316.1 GCA_946610835.1 uncultured Clostridia bacterium
CTGTATACTATTCCGATTTAAGTTGTTATAATGAACCTACATTTCAGAAAAGTCGGTGACGGAATTGGATATGAAAAATATCAAAGGCGAATCTCTGAACGGCGTTTATAATGAACTGGCGGGTCTGCTTGGAATTGATGCTGCGATGAAGATTCACGCATCCTACCGCGGCCAGCAGATCACATTCCCCGTGGAACTGTTCAGCAAGGAGTTTCTGATTCGGCAGATCGTCTGTGAATATGACGGACATAACGTCAAACAGTTGGCAACCAAATTCGGTTACAGTGAAAAATGGATTCGCAAAATCATCAAAGAAAACAGTGACAAACAATAAGGAGGAACCATATGGAGATTAAAGTGATTCTCAAAAAGCATGCGCTCACGATTTGCGCTTCGCTTTCGCTGCTTGTCTGCCTGCTTCCGTTTTACAGCCTGTCGGTGAATTCAGATTTTCTGGAATTGTCTGAATCGTACAATCTGTTTTCAGCACTTTCGGAGGATTTCAGCTTCCGAGGCGTGTTGTTCCTGGCTTTGCCCGCCGCGTTGATCGCCATGAATTATCTGCTTCATATCCGGAACAGAAAGTACTTCCTTTTTGCTGTGCCGATTGTTTCGCTGCTCAACGCGCTCACGGAACTGATTTTTTCCACCGGCGCGATCGAAGGATCGGATTGGTTCTGGGATTCCTGGTACGCCAATCTGAAGCCGAGTGTTGGGTTTTATCTTGCGATCCTGACATATATCGGGTCTGTGGTGCTGGTGATCCTGCAGGAGCGCGGAAGGGATTCCTACAATTTCGACGACGCCTATCCTTCCGAATCCGGCGACCGGAACGGAATGCCGTCTTTGGAAACGGCCGGCGGAGCGCTATCCGCGATTGCGGCCAAAGGTGCGGAAAAAGCAATGGCGGCGATGAACGCACTGCGGGATAAGGACGATACGCCCGAAAAGCGGGATCTGCGCGCACAAATCGCGCAGCGCAACGACCAGCTCGGCCGGATGTATGCCGATTTCGGCCGCAGATATATTGACCAATTCTCCGGGCAGAGCAGTGCGCCGTTTCAAGCGGAAGAATCAGCGAAGCAGATTTGTGCGCTGCGTGAGGAGATCCGCGCGCTTGAAAAACGTGTGATGGAGATCGACAAGCGCATGCTCAATAATCGCATCGCCTCCGAAAGGATTCAGGCCATGCAGCAGTTTGATCAAGAGATTGCAAAGCTCGACAAGGCGGTCGCCATGGATGTGATGTCACGGGAGGAATACGACAGCAAGCGTGCCGCTCTGCAGCGCAGAATGGACAATTTTGAGGATATCAAACGCATTGAAATTCAGCAGGAAATGGGTGTAATCAGCCGCGAGGAACGGGACGAAAGAATAGCAAAGCTTGTAAAATAAGGCCTGCTCAACATAGAAAGCGTACACCCGGCAGGCAGAAAATCAGGACGAAGGAGATCGCATATGGGCAAAAAATGGCTTACGCTGCTTTGTGTCGGCTGTTTACTGCTGACAGCTGCGGCGTGCGGAAAAACAAACAATATGCAGCGGCAGTATGTCGCGCTGGTGCAGTCATGCCTGAAAGACGGCGACACGGCAAAAGCGGAAAAAGTGCTGAACGAGGCGCTGAAAAAGCTTCCGGAGGATCCTGATCTGCTCGCCCTGCAGCAGGAGCTGAAGGACGATGCGCAGACTACAGTCGCAGTTGACGAGGCCGAGGACACAACTGCGGCGCAATCGCAGGCACAGACGCCGAATCTTACAGTCCCGACCGCAGAGCAGACGGCAAAAGAATTCGCCGCTCTGCGCCGGCTGTATCAGAAATGGTATGTGCCGGATAATATCAAACTGAATTATTCCGTATCCCGTACCATCCGTGTGCCGGACGCCGTCAGCGGGACACATTCGGAAACAGCGTATGCGGTGCAGGAGAACGGTGTGACGGACAAAGAATCACTGGATGCACTGTTTGCGCGATATTGTACGAGCAGCATGATTCAAAGCTTTTCCGACATTGACCCCTACGCATTTTACGGCGAGATCTCCATGCACTATGTCGATGTGGACGGCAAGCTGTACTGCGCGCAGCCGGAGATGTCCTTTACAATGGAGGACGGCAACCTGCGCGTGCAAAAAAATGCCGACGACACTTTTCAGGTGCAGATGGATACGTTGCTTTGGTTCAGCGACGGGTCTGCGCGCGGCGGCTTTACGGAGCTTGCGCACATTTCCGCGCAGTATGTGCCGACAGAGGACGGCTACCGCTTTGATCGGTTCGCGATGAGCTCCGCCGGGGGTTCGGATATTCTGTACGGAACCTATATTGTTTCAACGAGCGGTTCGGATCTGATGCTGCACAGCTTCCCGGACGACAGCGAGGAAAGCCGCATTGGCACGGTGAACAAGAATGCGGTCGTGGATGTGGTGCGCAGTGTGGCCGGCTGGGCTTATATCAATACGCAGGACGGAAAAATCGGCTGGGTCAGCACGCAGTATCTCAAACCGTATGAGGAGCCGGCAGACGGGTATGTGCCGCAGCAGAACACGCCGGTTTACAACAATCCACCGTCCTATAACGGCGGCAACGCCGTGGATCAGATCATCAACGGCGGATTGCAGGTGGCTGATGGAATCCTGAGCGCTATCTTTTAAGGGAAGCGCTGATTAAATCGGGGTGTGCGAGGGGACGAGAGATTTTTTCGGC
>CAMOCU010000317.1 GCA_946610835.1 uncultured Clostridia bacterium
CTGTTCGGCGCGTCGCTGCGTGCCACGGGCGTGGATGTGCTGCGCGAGGACGACGGAAAGGTGATTGTCCGGTTTGCGTCAGATCGTCTTTCCTTTATAGATACAAAGGTCAAGACGTTTTCCTCCGCGCAATTGGAGTCGATTCACGCACTGCGTGAAAAGGTGCAGGCTTCCGGGGCGCGGTGCTGGTTTGTTTTGATTCCTCAAAAAACTTGTTCTATGCAGACGCGGTATGCTGCACGCGGCATTAAAAACTATGAGGGAGAAACAGATGCTTTACGCAAGGAAACTTTTGTGCAGGCGGGATACAGAGTTTTGGATTTGCACACGCGCATGCATGCCGAGGGTCTGGATCATGAATCGCTGTACTTTCGCACGGATCATCATTGGAAAGGGGAAACCGCGCTGTGGGCGGCCGGAGAGATTGCCGCTGCAATCGGATTGGATCAGGCTCCGCTCGATGTTTCCGGCTATGAAATACAGGCGCACCCAAAATGCTTTCTCGGTTCGGAGGGCAAGCATCTGGGAATGCTGTACTGCGGCATGGATGACTGCCCGATTCCGGTTCCGCGTTTTACAACCCGACTGACACGGCAGACGAATGATGAATCTCCGGTTACAGGGGATTTTTCACAGGCGCTGCTTTTTGAGGAACGATTTCGGTATGATCCGTTGGAAGCGAATCAATACGCGGCCTATCTGGACGGAGATCGCGCCATTGTACGCATCCGAAATCACAATTTGCCCGAAGGCCGGCGCGTGCTGCTGATCAAAGACTCCTTCAGTTTTTCTATGGCGCCTTATCTCGCGCTTGTGTGCGGGGAGACGGACCTGGTGGACACGCGGCACTACGACGGCTCTGTGATGCAGCTTGTGCAGGACGGGAAGTATGATGACGTGCTGGTGACCATGAGCACACGGGCAAACAGCCAATACTTTGAATTTCACTAAACACAGAGCGACGGAGGAAAAATGTATACAAATTGGGAAGAATTACGAAGTGATTGCATGGCATGCCAGCGCTGCGGACTGGGCGGCACACGCACCAATCTTGTGTTTGGCGTTGGTGTGCCGGATGCGGAAGTCGTGTTTATCGGCGAAGGCCCCGGCGAGCAGGAGGATCTGCGCGGCGAACCGTTTGTGGGCAGGGGCGGCCAATTGCTGGACAAATACCTCGACGCCATCGACCTTTCACGCCGGAAGAATATCTATATCGGCAACATGGTCAAGTGCCGTCCGCCGCAGAACCGTGACCCGAAGCCCGAGGAGCAGGAGGCCTGCATCTTCTGGCTGCGCGAGCAGATCCGCCTTATCCGGCCGAAGATTATTGTTTGTCTCGGCCGTATTTCTGCCCAGCGGCTGATCGATCCTGCTTTCCGTGTTACGAAAGAACACGGGCAGTTCGTGGAACGCAACGGCGTGTGGATGATGGGCACATTTCATCCTGCGGCGCTGCTGCGCAATCCGCGGCAAAAGCCGGACGCACTCGAGGATTTTCTCGCCCTGCGCGACAAGATCCGCGAGGTCTGCACGCATACATATTAAAAGACGCTGAATGAATCGGGACAGCGAGCGGGCAGGATCCGCTCCATCGTGCGCATCGCTTTTTCGCGCTCTTTAAAGAAAACAAAACACGCCCGTACCGCAGGAAAATACCCTTGCGGTACGGGCATGTGGATTTTATGGACGAAGAATGGTTTAAACATTAAAGCGGAACAGCACTACGTCGCCGTCGCGCATGACATACTCTTTGCCTTCGCTGCGTACAAGACCTTTTTCTTTGGCGGCAGCCATAGAGCCGCATGCCATCAAATCCTCAAAGGAGATCACTTCCGCACGGATAAAACCGCGTTCAAAGTCGGAGTGGATTTTTCCGGCTGCCTGCGGGGCTTTGGTGCCTTTTTTGATTGTCCAGGCGCGCACCTCCGGCTGGCCGGCGGTGAGATAGGAAATCAGGCCAAGCAGGGCATAGCTGCGCTGGATGAGAATGTCCAGACCGCCCTGTTCCACGCCCAGTTCGGCAAGAAACATTTCTTTTTCGTCCGGCTCAAGCGATGCGATCTGCGCTTCAAGTTCGGCACAGATCGGCAGCGTCTGCGAGCCTTCCGCTGCGGCGATCTGCTGCACCTGCTTGTATCCGGGGTTGTTGTCGATCCCGCCGGCAAAATCTTCCTCGCTCATGTTGCACGCATAGATTACGGGCTTCGCTGTCAGCAGGCAAAGCTCCGCGAGCGAAGCTTTTTCGTCGTCGCTCATGTCAACATTGCGCGCCGGAATGCCCTGCTCCAGCTCGGCCTTCAGCCGCTTGAGAAATTCAACCTCACCGGCGATGGATTTGTCGCCTTTCATGGCCTTGACGCCGCGGTCAATGCGCCGCTCAAGCACTTCAAGATCGGCAAAGATCAGTTCGAGGTTGATCGTTTCAATGTCCCGCGCGGGGTCAATGCTGCCGTCGACATGGATAATATCATCGTCCTCGAAGCAGCGCACCACATGGATGATTGCATCCATCTCCCGGATGTGGGAGAGGAACTTGTTGCCCAGACCCTCGCCGCGGGAGGCGCCTTTAACTAAACCGGCAATGTCAACAAATTCGATTACAGCCGGCGTGATTTTGACAGGATGATACAGCTCGGCGAGCGCGTCGATGCGCTTGTCCGGCACGCTCACAACGCCGACGTTCGGTTC
>CAMOCU010000318.1 GCA_946610835.1 uncultured Clostridia bacterium
AATCTGACTCAGAAACTCCAGCTCAGCAACGTATAGCCGCTATCTGCTTCGGCAATGGTCAGGAATGATCCGCTCTTCCAGCAAATCTGGGTGCAGGCAGGCGCGAACAGCCCCTTGTCCTGAACAACGTGCGCTGTATTTTTCGCCAGATCCACCAAAATCGCGCTCTGGGTTTCCCCGTCGCAGAGGATCACAAGCTTGCTGCCGTCCGGCGAAACGCCGAACAGACTCGGTCTGCCGGGCAGTGCGCCGACCGTACTCATCAGATCCTTGCTCACGCCTGTGGATACACAGGTCAGAGCAAGGGTATTTTTTTCGAGCATATAATCCCCGCTGAACAGGTACGACGCCACATCACCGGGATAGGTGTTGAGCGTCTTTTCCTGCCCTTCGCGGCTCAGCGAGCAGATCTGCACGCTCTGTTCCGCCTGCTTGACGTAATACAGCGCGTCACCCTTGGCGTTGAGATAATCCTCATACAGTCCGGAGGCGACCAGACGCGGCTTGGTGTTGGATGTGTCAGCATTGTACACAATGTCCGCCGTATCGCTTGCAAGCTGGTAATTGCGGCCGGACAAATACAGATGATCGCCGCCGAACTCCAGCAGCGCCGGATGCATCATGGCCCAATCGGTGCGCAAACGTCCGAGATTGTCCACCGTGCGGCCGTTGTCGCTTGTCAGACGCGTCGTTTTGCCGCCGGGAAGACTCATGCTGAACACTTCGGAATAGGTCTTGTCCGCTTTTGCAAAATCCTCGGGGTCAAAATCGACCAGAAGCATACTGTCGCCGGAACCGTATCCGGAAGGCATGTTCGTCAGATGGAAAAATGCATAGGCATACAGCCGCACATCCTGGTCGGTCAGGTTGGAACGGAACAGACCATATCCCGTCAGTGTGTCGCCCTGCTGCAGGTAATGCAGCGTCGCGGGAATCTGCTGGTGGGAACAGGTGACGGTGACATCCTTTTCCTGCGCGCCCTCGCACGGCGTGAGCACGCCGCTGTCGTAGCTGTAGAAGGTGAATGCGCCATAGGGATCAGCGGTCACATAAACATCCGGGATCTCTGTCGGCAGCAGCGGATACTCCAGTTCCAAACGGTTCCGGATGAATCCATCGGCAGCCTCGCCTACGATTTGCTGCGGCGCAGCGGCCTGCGGCGCGCTTGTCTGTTCCGGCGCCTTGTTCGGGTGCAATCCGCCGCTGTAGAACATCAGTCCGACAGATGCCGCGGCCAGAATCGTCATAGCGCCCGCAATCAGGTAAGGGGTTTTGTTTTGCTTTCTCTTTTTTGCCATATTTCTGAGCGTTTCCGCTGGCAGACACGGTTGATTTGCGCACCGCTTGCGTACCGTATCCGCACAGGGAACAATCCTCCTTTTTATCAGATTAAAAAACATTATAGCATATACTTACAGAAAATTCCACAGGAAATTGACGAAAGTACAAAAAATTCATATTTTGCTTGTACTTTCCGCATTTCCGTGCTACAATGACAAAAAATCCGGACTGCTTCGTCCTTAAAAGCAGGTGACAATATGACTCAATGGCTTTTGCAGGGTATCCCTGCCTACACGGACGGCGAACTGCTGCCCACCCTGTACAATCTCGGCAGCGGTCTGGCTGACGACAGCGCCGGCGCAAGCGACGAGGACAGCTATATGCACATCGTCCGCAGCACAAGCGAGGATGCATTTCTGCGCTGGTGCAGCGAAGTGGAGACAGGCGGCTTTGCGCAGCTGTTTTGCCGAAAGACAGACAGCGGTCTGTATGTTGAATACAGCAAGCAGGACATCCTGCTGTATGCCTATTATACACCCTGCGACAACAGCGCGCGGATCTTGCGGGACGGCGCATCCGTATCTGTGCCCGCGTTCAATTCTCCCTGCGGGCGCGAAAAACATGCCGACACGCAGCTGATGCAGTTCGGTCTGCTGTATGACAACATGATCCGCTGGACAAGCTGCGACTGCGGCATGAATTACGTTTTGCGTCTGCGCGACGGGCGGCTGATCGTCATTGACGGCGGCGAGATGGAGCAGGCAACGGAAACGGCTGTGGGCGAATTCATGAAGCGTGTACGCGGCCTGACCGGCACCAACGAGGGTGATCCGCTGACGATCGCTATGTGGTTCTGCACCCACCCGCACGACGACCACATGGACTTTTTCCTCAAACTGCTGCGCAAATTCGGCGATCTGCTGCATGTGGAGCGTCTGTTTTTCAATTTTGCTGCGCACAGCGTGCTGGATCTGCCGGATTATATTGCACCCATGCGCGCGCTGCTGCGGGAAAAATGCCCGGACGCGCTGTTTTTGAAACCGCACACCGGCCAGCAGTTTCACATCGGCAACGTGTGTGTGGATGTGCTGTTCACCCACGAGGACTTGCTCGCGTGGGAGGAAGAAACGCCGGATTATTACGGCATCAATTCCACCTCCACGATCGTGAAGTTTTCGTTTGAAGACCACTCCTTCCTCGTTTTGGCCGACGCCAACGATGAGGCGGGCGACGTGCTCTGTCAGCGGTATCCGGACGGAATCAGCTGCACATTTGTGCAGGCGGCGCACCATCTGATCAACCGGGTCGAGCATATTTATAAACTCGTCCGCAGCGAATATGTTCTGATTCCGGAAGGGCGGTATCTGGTGCACAAAAATCTGCGCCGCAACTGGGCGGTAATCTG
>CAMOCU010000319.1 GCA_946610835.1 uncultured Clostridia bacterium
ATGCTCACCCCGGCGATCTCCCCCGACAATCTGGAGCACATCCGCCGGCTTTTGGAAAATGTACCGCTGCGTGCGGCGCTGCCGGAGCAATCGCCGATGCTTTGCCGTGCGCGCCGGGTTCTGACGCCGCGTCAAGCGCTGTTTGCACCGCACGAAACGCTTCCTGCGGCGCAGTGTGCCGGCCGTGTGCTTGCGTCGGCGGCGGCAACGTGTCCGCCTGCTGTGCCGATCGTGCAGTGCGGCGAGGAGATCTCTTTCGACGCGATTCGCGCCATGCTTTGGTACGGCGTGAAATCTTGTACCGTGGTGCGGTAATTATTCACAATTTGGACATAGTTCTTTCACGAGTTATTATAGAATTTTTGCTACACTACCACAGATATTGCATTCAAGGAGTAAGTTGCAATGATGAAATACGACATGGCGCAGTACACCTCTCCCGCGCAGATGCGCGAGCAGGTGGAAAAGATGAATGCGCTCGGCGTGCGGCTGACGGGATCGTTGCCGCATAAGCAGTTTATCGAATCTCTCAAACAGCAGCTGCGCGACATGGGGCTGCGGGTTTACAGCGATCCGCATTACTTCAACCGTTGGGAAGCGAAGCGCGCTTCGATCGTTCTGCACGGAGCGGACGGCACAGAGAATGTGCCCGTTTCTTCGGCGTTTCCCTATTCCGGCGAAACGCCGCCCGAGGGCGTGACCGGCGAGCTGGTGCTGCTGAAAAGCAAGCGCATCGGATTTTTGGAAGCGCGCGGCAAGATCGCCGTTGCCAAAGTGGGCAACCTGAACCAGATCCCGTCCAAAGTGGCGTTTGACGAGCGGCGCAGCCAGCCGGAGGATCTGCATCTGCCGAAAAACTACAGCGGCCCGGTGGCAACGTCCTTTGTCAACTTCCCGTTTCTGGCCAACGCAAAGGCGGCGGGCGTCAAAGCTGTGATCTGCATCTGGCAGGGATTGCCGGATGCACTCGTGCAGGGGCAGTACCTGCCGTTTATCATGGATTATCAGGGCATTCCCGCCCTGTGGGTCAACGAAACCGTCGGCCGCCGGGTGATCGAAGCGGCGGAGGCCGGCAAGCGCGCCACATTTACGCTCGAAGCGGACTGGGAGCGCAACTGCGAGAGCGAAACGTTCTACTGCATGCTCGACGGCGACAATCCCGACGAGGCGGTCATCATCAACACGCACACGGACGGCACCAACTGCATCGAAGAAAACGGCCCGATCGCGCTGATCGCCCTGATCCGCGCGCTTAAAGATAAGCCGCTGCACCGCAGACATATTTTTGTGTTCACCACCGGGCATTTCCGTCTGCCGGATTTCCGCGACAATCTGGGCGGCGGCGTGCAGGCGACATCCCGCTGGCTGGCGGATCATCAGGATCTTTGGAACGGCAAGCGCGGCCATATCCGCGCGGTGGCAGGTGTTTCGGTCGAGCATCTCGGCTGCCTGGACTGGCAGCCCGACGGCGCGGCTTACGGCCCCCCGGGCGACATCGCGCCCGAGATGGTGTACACCGGCAACCGCATGATGGACGACATCTATTACACCGCGCTCGAGGGGCGTGAGCGTGTGCGCACACTGACGCTGCGCGGCCACAATTTCCTGCATTTCGGCGAAGGCCAACCGCTGTTCAACGTCCACATCCCGGAAATCGCGCTTGTAACAGCGCCGGACAGTCTGTGCGTGATCAGCGAGAGCCACGAGATGGAAAAATTTGATGAAAAGCTGATGTTTGACCAGACGCAGACTTTTATGAATTGTCTGACGATGCTGGACGATCTGCCGCGCGAGGCGATCGGCCCGTGCGAGCGGTATTCTTTGCTCAACCTGCTGTAACCCCGGATGCAGATGGTGCAAATACCTCCGGCGCGCTGTGTACAGGAGGGAATCCCCCGCCTTCCGAAAGCGCAATATGAATGTGAACGCGGACTACGGATATTTTTCGGCATTGTATGGAAATTTCTGTTGCAATTTCGGAGCAGATAGGGTATAATAAAAATAGTCTGATAAGCAGGGAGTGGGAGATGTATGCGCAGAGCCGCGGCGTTTTGTGTTTTTTTAAGCATATTATGTCTGTTTACCGCATGCTCTCTGCCCTTCGGATTAAAAATGCAGCCTGAGGAAGATTCTTCAGCCCTGGAGCATACTTTTGTCATTACCACGGATCAGCATGTAGGCAGCGCACGTTTGACGGACAAGGTTCAGTGGTATGCCAATACGCTTGCCGCGCTCGAATACGTCGGCAAGCGCGGCTCGTTGGAATCATCGCTCAAATCGCTGTATCAGGCGCATTTCTCCGACCTTGAGCAGTCGGATCTGCTCGATCTCAAACAGATCGACCTTGGCGGCGACGATGTGTTCCTTGTGGTGCCGCGTTTCGATCAGGAGACAATGAGTGTGTTTACCATCAGTGTCGACAGCGAAGGAAACGCCCACATACTCAGTCAGGCGGCGGATCTGCAAACGCCGTTTCTGTTGTTGTGCAATGCCACGGACAAGCCGAACGCGCAGTTGGGTGTAACGCTGGTGGACGTTCCCGGTCGTTTTCGCACTGTGGTGCGGCGCGATCCGGGCACGGGCGATTTGCTTTGTACAGATTCCTTCCAGCCGATGAAGTATTCCTGAGAATCGGGGTGTAGCGCAGTTGGTAGCGCGCCTGCTTTGGGAGCAGGATGTCGGGGG
>CAMOCU010000320.1 GCA_946610835.1 uncultured Clostridia bacterium
GTCGCCCTGCCGTATGTATGAAGCGTGCGGGAAGCTGTACGCCGCCGGTCTGAAAGGAAACGGTGAACTGCATGACTGAGCCGCTGACTTTTCATTACGACGTAGACGGCGAGAACTTCACCTCCGCCGGCCAGGCGTCCGTGCAGGTCAAAAAAGTCTTGCGCCGTCTTGGACTCGATCCCGAAACCATCCGCCGCGTGTCCATCGCCATGTACGAGGGCGAGATCAATATGGTCATCCACGCAGGCGGCGGCAGCGCAGACGTGCGCATTTACGAGGACGGCATCGAGATCATTCTTGCCGATACCGGCCCCGGTATTGCGGACATCGACCAGGCCATGCAGGAGGGCTTCTCCACCGCGCCGGATAATATCCGTTCGCTGGGCTTCGGCGCAGGCATGGGTCTGCCGAATATGAAGCGCTATACCGACTCCATGCAGATCGACTCCACTGTGGGCGTGGGGACAACGATCACCATGCGGGTCAATCTATAATCGGTCTTGAACCTGCCCGACGACCGGAGGAAAGGAGTGCCGGACAGATGAAGGAATATATCCACTCGGTGAGTCTGGATGTGGATCGCTGCACAGGCTGCACCACATGCATGAAACACTGTCCCACAGAAGCGATCCGCGTGCACAACGGCTGTGCGCAGATCGACGGCAGCCGGTGCATCGACTGCGGCGAATGTGTGCGCCATTGCACCAGCAATGCCAAAAAGGCAGTCTGCGGCCTGTTTTCGCAGATGCAGCAATACAAATGGAAGATTGCCCTGCCGGCGCCGTCATTGTTTGCACAGTTCAGCGGACTGGGGGACGTCGATTTTGTGCTGCAGGGACTTTTGGACATCGGATTTGACGATGTGTTCGAGGTGGCCAGAGGCGCGGAATTGGTCAGCGCTTACACCCGGCGGTATATCCGCACACAGGGTGTGCGCAAGCCGGTCATCAGCAGCGCTTGCCCCGTTGTGGAACGGCTGATTTTGCTGCGGTTCCCGACTTTGCGCGACAATCTGCTGCCCATCAAGCCCCCTGTCGAAGTCGCGGCGCAGATGGCACGGGAAATGACGCTGCAGGCGCATCCGGAACTGAAAAGCGAGGAGATCGGCATCTGCTTTATCTCTCCCTGCGCAGCCAAGGCAAGTTACATCAAAAATGCCTGCGGCAGTTACGAAAGCAATGTCGACGTCGTCATCTCCATCAGCGAGGTGTATTTCCAGCTGCTCAACGTGATGAAGCATATCGAAGCGCCGGAAATATCCACCCGTTCGGGTATGATCGGACTGGGATGGGCTTCAATCGGCGGCGAAACGTCAGGACTGCTCAACGACAACACGATTTCGGTCGACGGCATTCATCAAGTCAATGAAGTGCTGGAAAAAATAGAAAACGGCAATATCCCGCCGGTGGATTTTGTCGAACTGAACGCCTGTACGGGCGGCTGTGTCGGCGGTGTGCTGACGATCGAAAATCCTTACATCGCCAAAAACCGACTGCAGCAGCTGCGGCGCTATATGCCCGTTTCGCTCAACACTGTCCCGGCCGAGGAGTCCTATATACCGGACAGCGTTTTGATGGAGCCGCCGGAATACGTTTCGCAAAACAAACTCGGCAAGAGCATCGGCGAATCCATGCGCCTGATGATGCGCATTCAGTCCATTCGGGAAAGTTTGCCCGGAATCGACTGCGGTTCCTGCGGCGCGCCGACCTGCCGCGCGTTTGCAGAGGATCTTGTGCGCGGCAAGGCGGATATCAACGACTGTATCATTGCCTACAAGGACATTATTCAACAATATATCACAGACAACGAACGAGGGGGACAAACCAATGACCGTGCAGACGCTATCGCTCCTGCCGCAAATGGAAGCGCTGACCATGCCGGATCCGGATCGTGAGATCTTCGGCGCGTATGTCGGCGATCTGCTCAGCTGGGTCATGGGACGCGCACAGGCGGACTGCGCATGGATCACCATCATGTCCAACGTCAATATCGTGGCGGTGGCCGCGCTGGCGGATGTGGCATGCGTGATCCTTGCAGAGGATGTGACGCCCGATCAGGCCGTGATCAATACGGCCGAGGCAAAGGGGATCAACATTCTCCGATCCACGATGCCGATCTACGAATCTGCGCTGCTTTTGGGCAGCCATATCTGATATGAACCGCTATTATTACGATCTGCACATGCACTCGTGCCTGTCGCCCTGCGGCGATGCGGACATGACGCCCAACAACATCGCCGGTATGGCTGTGCTCGCAGGGCTGCAGATCGTCGCGCTGACCGACCACAATACCTGCAAAAATTGCCCGGCGTTTTTTACCGCGGCCAAGCGGAAGGGATTGATCCCTGTTGCCGGGATGGAGCTGACCACCGCCGAGGATATTCATCTGCTGTGCCTGTTTGAAACGCTCGAACAGGCAATGGTGTTTGATGAAGCGGTTGACATGCACCGCGTGCGCATCCGTAACCGGACAGACATTTTCGGCGAGCAGTGGATTCTGGACGCGGACGACGAGCCGATACGTCAGGAGGAGGATCTGCTGCCCAACGCGACCGATCTGACCATCGAGGACGGAACGGCGCTTTGCCGCAGCATGGGCGGCGTTTGCTGGCCGGCGCACATCGACCGGCAGGCCAACGGTGTGATCGCCATTCTCGGAACATTTCCCGACCAGCCGCCGTACACC
>CAMOCU010000321.1 GCA_946610835.1 uncultured Clostridia bacterium
CGGAGGGCATAACCTCTGCGCCGTTTGCATATTCTGTGGCGGAAGATCATTTGGGCGGAGGGATATACATGCAGCTCATCGAGTCCGTGCGTGCGCTGGTGTGGAGTGTGCCGATGCTGGTTCTGTTTCTTGCAACCGGAATCTATTTTACAGTGCGAAGCGGCTTTTTTCAGTTTCGCGCTCTCGGTGCGCTGCGGCGATCCGAATGCACAAACAAGGGAGATGTAACGCCGCTGCGCTCACTCGCGACGGCACTCGGCGCATGTATGGGAACGGGCAACATTGCCGGAGTCGGCGCCGCACTGCTGACAGGCGGAGCGGGTGCGCTGTTCTGGATGTGCGTGTGCGCCTTTTTGGGGATGATGACGTCTTTTGCGGAAACAACACTTGCCATGCTCTACCGCCGCCGGGACTTGCAAGGGGGGCGGGTCGGCGGCGCAATGTATATTCTGCGCGATGGGCTGGGTTTAAAAAAGTGGGGCATGGCATATGCGATGTTTTTGACAATATCCTCCTTCGGAGTAGGTAATATGTCGCAAGTCAATGCGTCTGCAGCGGCAGTGCATGCGGCGTTTCCGATCGCGAAACCTGTTGTCGGTGCAGTATTTGCTGTGCTCACAGGCATCACTGTATTCGGCGGAATCCGGCGTATAGGCGCAGTGGCGGAAAAGGCGGTGCCGATACTGTCAGCAGTTTTTATTTTATGCGCGCTTGGTGCGTTGTGGATTCAGCGGGAGAATATTCCGGATGCGCTCCGCAAGATCTGGCAGGATGCGTGGGATTTTCGGCCTGTTGCGGGAGGTGTGGCCGGTACAGCGATTCGGGTCGGCGTCACACGCGGCGTTTTTTCAAATGAAGCGGGACTCGGAAGCACGGCCGTAATCCATGCGGCTGCCGACACGGATTCGCCGGTGATGCAGGGCGCATGGGGCGTGCTGGAGGTGTTTTTGGACACAGTCGCGATGTGTACGCTCACAGGACTTGTGATCCTGACCTCTCCCGGCGGCCTGAATGCCGAAGATGGCGCTGCGGTGTACGCGCAGGCTTTAACAGCGGCCTTTGGGCGCAGCGGCGGAATATTGACGGCGTGTACGCTTTGTTTGCTCGGTTTTGCATCGTTGACAGGGTGGTCCTATTGCGGCGAGCGCGGCGCTGCTTTCCTTTTTGGCGAGAAGTGTCTACCGGTTTACAGAGCCCTTTACACAGCAGCCGCGTTCTTCGGGAGTTTTTTGCCGCTGGATACCGTATTTGCCTTGTCGGACGTTTTCAATGCATGGATGGCTGTGCCGAACCTGCTGGCGGTGTGGCTGTTGTCCGGACGTGTATTTGCAGTAATAAAGATGTATAAAAAGGGAACAATCTGCCAAAGCTTCACTTGACAAAAGGAGGAATGCGCAATGATCCTTGCTGTTGTGACGGTCACGATGTTTTCTTTGCTCGGCATTTCGCTTGCCGTATCTGCCGCGGTTTCGGACAAAATGTCCCGGGATAATATGCGGGACATGACTGTAACAGGTGCGCTGCGCCGCCGCTGAAAATCGCAGCAACGAACCGGAACGTGAAAGATCGTTCCGGTTTTTTCATTGATATACAAAGAAAACAGAAATATGCTGAAAAATTTTTATCCACCAAATAGAGAGCAGGAACGCGGAAGAAGGACAAGATGTAGAAAAAGAATTTCCCAAAAAGAACGAAACTGAAATCCTTTCCGGATTCGGGAAAAATTGTGCAAAAAAAAGACTTGCATTTTCGAGCGTGTAGGTATATAATCAAATAGATTAGAGGAGTGTTCTATGTTGGCGCGGTCAGAGCGGACAAGCATAGAACAGAATGCAGGATCCGGTTCGCGTGGTTTTAGTCGGCTTGCGCTTCGCAGTGGGCGGTTTCGCCCCGCAGGAAGCCCGACCCGAGTGCGGAAAACCGGGACTTTCTATACTGCGAGTCAATGTGCAATCGGCGGTTCAGCTTCTCGACCGGATGCGTAAAAGGACAACGTATCTGTGCATCCAAGCTTGAAAACGAAGGAGGAATGGCAGGAATTTGCGAAAACGGAACAAAAATGCAGTTCCCTGCGGAAACTTGCATAAGGATTCCCATATAACCCGCAAATTACCGAGAACTTGTCCAAAATATTTTGAAAATAGGCTTGCAATTTACGCATTGCAATGCTATAATTGTATCACATTTATTTAGGAGGAAGTTTTTTATGAAAAAGAGATTACTTGCAGTTGTGCTTGCAGTCTGCATGATCGCAAGTGCCTGCGTATTGTTTGCGAGCGCAGCGGCTAATGGAACTTATATTCTTTACTCTGATACAGAGGCAGATCAAGGCAAGAAGATTTCGGACATTCCTTCATCGAGAAAAGGAACCAAATATGAGGTCGCTCAAAAAAGCGGAGCGAGCATTAACGGAAGTGGATCGAATATTATTTCCATTTCCAATGATAATATTAATGATGTTGCAACGCTTAGCCCCAGCGGATTGACGATGGGAATGAATTTTAATGGGACATTAACGGTGTCTAACGGCGCGGCGAGCGGTACTGTCAATTATGCGCTTAAGACAGGTTGGCATTTGGTTCGTCTGAATTCGGAAGTGGATGACGACACAAAGCTTAGTGACTTGAGCGACGTTGAGCCAAAATCTGGTAGTGCAATAGATATTGAT
>CAMOCU010000322.1 GCA_946610835.1 uncultured Clostridia bacterium
ATTGTATGACGGTAAGGAACTTGAAGAGGGCGAGAAATTTACCATTATTAATGAGTATGTTGTTGACGATCTTACAATTAACAAAAAGGTTTTAAGCCCTGTTCCAGCCGATCTCACAAAGGATTATGAATTCATAATCCGTCTGTGGCCGGTCATTGCGGCAGTCGGCGTTGTCCTGATGCTGATGCTGCTCAAATGGGGCAAAAGTCCGGACGGACGCGACGACGCCATCAGCTGGTTGAATATTCCGGGGCTGAACATCATGGTTCAGCCGTCAGAAATTCTGAAAATCGCATTCATCATTACGTTTTCCATGCATATTGATATGCTTCGCGACCGCATCAACGACTGGAAAAGTATCCTTTTTCTCTTTATCCATGCCGCAATTCCGACAGGTTTGGTGACCCTTGTTTCCGGCGACCTTGGTTCTGCGCTGGTGTTTATAGCTATTTTTGTGGGCATGATGTTCATGTCCGGCGTTTATCTGCGGTACTTTGCGGCGGCGGGCGCCTTTGTGATTGCAGCGGCGCCGATTCTGTGGATGTATTTTCTTTCTGAATTTCAAAAGAACAGATTCTCCGCCGTTTACAACCCGAATGCACTGGATGAGGCTACATATGAAAAAGTGATCTACCAGCAGAAACAGGGTATTCAGGCGATCGGTTCCGGCGGATTGACCGGGCAGGGACTGTTTAAAGGGCTGTATACGCAAAACGGACTTGTTCCCGAAAGCCGGAACGACATGGTCTTTACCGTCGTCTGCGAAGAGTTGGGCTTTTTGGGCGCTGTTTTGATGCTCGGGCTGCTTGCGTTTGTGATCGTCCGGATTCTGATCGTTGCAACCAATACACGCGACAATGTTTCCAAACTGATCTGCTGGGGATGCGCGATCATGCTTGGCGGTCAGGTTTTCATCAATATCGGCATGTGTCTCAAACTCCTGCCCGTTATCGGAATCACGCTCCCCTTTATGAGCGCCGGCGGCTCTTCCACGATATGTGTGTATATGGCGATCGGACTTGTACTGAGCGTTTACCGATTCAATAAAGACCGCGAACCCATCAATTTCCGCCTTTTGCAGGCACACGCACCGTTTTCGGACTATTAAAAGCGCTGATTCCTTTCACCTGTGCACACAGAAAATCCGCATTCCCTCAATCCGGGTTTGCAAAATGTTCTCCCGGGAGAGAACGGAAATTGTTTATACGACAATCTTCCATTCTTTCCCGGGAGTCTTTTTACCATGTGTATTCTACATTGTGATGTCCTGTGCCGACAAATCCGATCTGGCAGAAATCCTCCATATGACGGCGGATGATAAAGTCGATGTAGGATTCCATTTGCTTGGCGGCAAGCAGATAACCTGCGGCGTTGAGATGACCGCCCATGTAAAACTGCGCGCGATAGGCCGCGTCATGCGGCGGCGCATACCGGTCAAGGTCAATTACATAACTGAACGGAAACAGCTTTGTAAAATCGTACAAAAGATTCGTATGCGCCTTGCAGCGGCTGCCGTTTTCATCCTGCGGCATGGTCACAAAGAAGAAGCGCGCTTTCGGCTGAATCTGCAGCAAACGCTGCACAATCGCGGCATAATACCCTGCAAATGTCTTGGCGTTGTTACGATAGTCCTTCATATCCACATCCGCCACGCTGCCGATGGGCTGTCCGGCATTGAGAATGTCGTTGACGCCGAGCGCAAGGATATAAGCCTGACAGGCTTTTTGCGGATTCCAAAAATCATTTTCCTGCGCAAAGGATTCCATATACTCCTTGGCTGTCATCCCTCCGCGCGAAAAATTATACACCGTGCTGCCGCAGTCCCGCGCAAGGAACTGTCCCCAGGAGTAGGGAAACAGATCGTGATACCCTTTATTCCCCTGCCTGTCCTGAGATTCAAATTCTCCGGAGGATAAACTGTCGCCGACACAGCCTATGGTTCGCAGAATCGAACAGTATCCTCCGTTTTCCGGCAGCGTCTGCAGGGGTTGCTCCAGCGGATCATTCAGATGAAAATAATGCGAAAAAGACATAATGATCCCCCTTTTTCTCAAAGCCTTTATTTCAGCCGGAATGTTTTGACTTCAAACGGGCGAATCGTAAAGCGGAATGTTCCGTTCGTTGTGTCGATCGCCGTTTCATCCGTCTCCATGAGATTGCATTCCGTAACACTGCTGAACGGAAGATCAACGCAAACTGTCACTTCGCCGCGTTTCTGCTTCGCTTCGTACAGGCGCAGAATCCAGCCGTCGCCGTCCTGCGCGGTCTTGAATGCGTCCACAACAATATCGTCCCGATCCACACGCAGAAAACTTTTTTCTGTCGGAAGATCGCCCGCCTGCGGCTCTACCTGGGCTTCCAGAGCGACAGCGTGATGGTGCAGAGCGACTTCTTCGACATCACGCCGGACGCGGAGCAGACCTTCGGCGTGAGCTACGACGGACGCTCGCAGGTGAGCTTCTGGGTGGACGGCAAGGCCCTGGGGACCTTCACGGTGGCGCCGGGCGGTCCCATCGAGCCCGCCATCCAGCGGGCGGTGATCGGCGACCGCGCGGGCTCCAACCACTTTACCTGGCGCGGCGCCATCCGCAAGGTGACACTCACCGCCTTCCCGGCGGCTCCCGAACCGGAGGTGCTCGATGGCG
>CAMOCU010000323.1 GCA_946610835.1 uncultured Clostridia bacterium
AGATCGCACATTTGGGCGTGCGGATTGCGAAGTTTTCGTCAGGTTGTACAAAAAAGATTGTAGGCTTGCCGGCGCAAGGCAAGAGATTTTTGCGCAGCATGACGGAAACAGATTCAAGCAGGGCGTGCGCCACGATTTGTGCGGCGTTGCCTTAAAGATTTACTTTTTCGGAGGTGCGGTTGAAATGCAGGTGCAATGGGCGCTCTATGAACAGGTGCTGCGCGCGTCTGGCGCCGCAGCGGTGTGCGGCGTGGACGAGGCAGGACGCGGCCCGCTGGCAGGGCCGGTATATGCAGCGGCAGTGATCTTGCCGCCGGATGCGGAGATTCCCGGGCTGAACGATTCCAAAAAGCTTACGGAGAAAAAGCGCGAGGCGCTGTTTGATGTGATTTGTCAGACGGCAAGCGCATATTGCGTTGCTTTTGCGGACGAAAAAGAGATTGATACATATAATATTCTGCAGGCGACTTTTTTGGCGATGCGCCGCGCGGTGGAAGGATTGCCGATCCCGGCGGATTACGCGCTCATCGACGGCAACCGTATGCCGCCGCTGCGCATTCCCGGTGAGACGATCGTCAAGGGCGACGCAACGTGCCAAAGCATTGCAGCTGCTTCCGTGCTGGCCAAGGTCAGCCGGGATCGCTTCATGCTGGAAATGGATGCAAAATACCCGGAATACGGGTTTGCGCGGCACAAAGGGTACGGTACGGCGCTGCATTACGCGGCGCTGCGTGAACACGGACCCTCGCCGATTCATCGTTTGACATTTCTAAAAAAAATGCACTGATTTTTCGGAGGGAAGAAATGCGCTTTTTTGATTTGCATTGTGATACGGTTACGGAATGCCGAAAGCAGGGGAAGTCTCTTTTTCAGAATGATCTGCATTTGGATCTGTCCCGTGCCGATGCTCCGGACAAATGGGCGCAAGTGTTTGCCGTTTGGATTCCGGACGATCTGCGGGGCGATGCGGCATGGGCGTATTTTCTGGATAATGCAGAATTCTTTGAAACACAGGCGCACGCGTGTGCACTGCCGATCTGCGGCGATGCGGATGCATTGTGTGATGCGCTGCGATGCAAACGCAGGGCTGCGCTGTTTGCCGTGGAGGGCGGCGCGGTGCTTGGCGGTCAATTGGAGCGGCTGCAAACGCTACGCAAGCGGAATGTGCGGCTGCTGACATTGACATGGAACGGCGAAAACGAACTTGCCTTCGGTTGTCAGACGCCCGGCGGCAAACTCAAACCGTTCGGGATCGAAGCACTGCGCGAGATGGATCGGCTCGGAATTCTGGCCGATGTATCGCATCTGCATCCGGACGGTTTTTATGATGTGCTCGCGCGCACGGATCGGCCGGTGCTCGCCACACATTCCACATCCCGCGCTGTTTTACGTGCAGTGCGCACAGACAGCGAGGACGCCTTGTTTTCCATGCGCCGTGCGCTTTCAGACGATCAGATTCGTGCGCTTGCCGAGCATGGCGGGTTGATCGGGCTGAACTTTTGCGGCAGCTTCCTCGGCGACCCGGGTCAAGACGGTATGCAGGCGGCGCTGCGGCATGCCGAGCATATTCTTGCGATCGGCGGCGAGCATATTCTTGCGATCGGCAGTGATTTTGACGGCTGCCGGATCCATCCCGAAATGGCCGGAATCGAAAAAATGCCGTCCCTGCGCAGCTTTTTTCGTGCGCATGGGTGGGACGATGCGCTTTGCGAGAAAATATTTTTTCAGAATGCTTTGCACTTCTTTAAAAATGTGCTATAATAAAGCGATATACATCATATTCCGAAAGGACGACAAATCATGTTATACACAAGTACACGAGATAGGAGCGTTCGTGTGACGTCCGCAGAGGCGATCACGCATGGTATTTCTGCAGAGGGCGGACTGTTTGTGCCCGAATCCATTCCTTCGATCACGCCGGACGATCTGTGCCGGCTTGCGCCGATGGATTACAGACAGCGTGCGAAGGAAATCCTTGCGCTGTATTTGACCGATTTTTCTGCCGAAGAAATTGCGCAGTGCGTGGATGACGCATATGCCGACGGAAAATTCAGCAGTCCTGCTGTTGCACCGCTGCATACGCTGCGCGACGGTTCCCATATTCTTGAGCTGTGGCATGGGCCGACCTGCGCTTTCAAAGATATGGCGCTGCAGCTGCTGCCGCATCTGCTCACAGTTGCTGCCGGTAAGGCTGCCCACGGCAGACAGATCGTGATTCTCGTCGCAACGTCCGGCGACACCGGCAAAGCCGCGCTGGAAGGATTCAAAGACGTTCCGAACACGCAGATCATGGTCTTTTACCCGAGCGACGGGGTCAGTCCCATGCAAAAGCTGCAAATGCAGACCCAGCAGGGAGATAATGTGGCTGTATGCGGTATCGAAGGCAATTTTGACGATGCGCAAAGCGGCGTGAAAAAGATTTTTACCGATCCCGCTGTGGCTGAAAAACTTTTGGCGAAGAACAAAATGTTCTCCTCGGCCAACTCTATCAACTGGGGGCGGCTGGTGCCGCAGATCGTGTACTATGTTTCGGCCTACTGCGATCTGCTGCGCGACGGCAGCATCCAAGCCGGAGACGAAATCAACGTCGTCGTGCCGACAGGCAACTTCGGCAACATTCTGGCTGCCTATTACGCGCGCGAG
>CAMOCU010000324.1 GCA_946610835.1 uncultured Clostridia bacterium
TCTCCTTCGCACGTCTGTCCCAGATCGGCAGCGAGGGAGTTCTGGCGCTGCTTTCCGATTCGACCAATGCGGAACGCCCCGGTTTTACCGAATCCGAACGCAAAGTGGGAGAGACTTTCGAAACGCTGTTCCATAAAGCCGGCAATCGCCGTTTGATTGTGGCAACATTTGCGTCCAACATTCACCGCGTACAGCAAATCATGAATGTAGCGCATAAAATCGGCAGGAAAGTTGCGCTTTCCGGTCGTAGCCTTGAAAATGTTGTGGCAATCAGCGAAGAGCTGGGTGTACTGAAAATTCCGGACGGATTGCTGGTGAGCATCGACATGATCCGCCGCTATCCGCCGGAAAAACTCGTAATCATTACCACCGGCAGCCAGGGCGAGCCGCTTTCTGCGCTTGCCCGCATGGCATCGTCGGACCACCGCAAGGTAGAGATTTGCCCGAACGACTGTGTTATCATTTCCGCCACACCCATTCCGGGCAACGAAAAAACAGTCGGCAACGTCATCAACAGTCTGATGCGTTTGGGCGCAGAAGTCATTTATGAAAAAATGTACGATGTGCATGTGTCCGGTCATGCCTGCCAGGAAGAGCTGAAAATGATCATGGGCATTGTCAAGCCCAAGTATTTTATCCCGGTACACGGCGAACAGAAGCATTTGTGTAAGCATGCTGCGCTTGCGCGTGCCGTCGGCATTCCGGACAGCAATATTTTCATTCCTGACATTGGCAACACGCTCGAGCTTACAGCGGACAGCGGCTCCTTTGTCGCCAATGTGCCTGCCGGCGCGATCTTCGTTGACGGTTACGGCGTGGGCGATGTGGGCAATGTTGTCATGCGTGACCGCAAGCATCTGTCCGAGGACGGTATCATCGTTGTGACAGCGGCGATCGACTATGTGACCGGCTTTGCTGTGTCCGGACCGGAAGTGATTTCGCGCGGGTTTGTGTATGAAAAAGAAAATGAGAGTCTGATCATTGACGCGGCTGCCGCGGCCGGCGCTGTGATCGAAGAATTTTCCAATCGCAAAGGCAAAGATCTCAACGCGCTCAAGGGCAGAATCCGTGACGTCGTTTCCCGCCTGATGTATGAGCGTACCAAACGCAGCCCTATCGTGCTGCCGATTATTCTGGAGGTCTGAATGAATTACAAGCGCTTTCGTCTGTTTCTGCTTTTTCCGCTGGTGCTGATTGCCGCCGGCGTGGTTTTCGGCTGCCTGTGTCTGCGGGACGATCGTGTTCTCGCGTTTGTGCAGTTGGGTGTGACGGCAGTGATGACGGTGCTGTATATTCTCTGGGTCGTGTTCAGCCGCAGGGATATGGGGCATATGCTTTTGCACATGTCTTCAAAACTGAATATGGCCAAAAAGAAATCCATCTTCGCGTTTCCGCTGCCGGTGGCCGTGACAGACGACAAGGGAAATATTCTTTTGTTCAATAAAGGATTCGACGAAAAGTTCCTGCGTACAGCGTCTGCCGACAGAGGGGAACTTGGTCGGCTGATTCCCGGAATTACAGAGGTGGATATTCCCGAAAACGGACTACCGATCGCATACGGCGAACGTTTTTTTACCGCTTTTTACGACGAAACCGTACATAAAGACGAGCGGATGCGGATCTATTATTTTGTCGACGATACCTCTCTTAAGCAGACAGCGCAGGAATATTCGCTCAGCAGACCTTATCTGCTGCTGCTGGGGATTGACGGATTGACAGAGATCCAAAAAAAGTATAACGGAAGCGATTTTGCACAGATCCGCATGCAGCTCGATCAGATACTCGGTGCGTTTGCCGCATCTTACAGCGCGGTGTATGACAGCGTCAGTTCCGAGGTATACATGATGATCACCGAGCAGCGGCACATCGAACGGATGCAGCAGGAAAAGTTTCCTGTGCTCAGCGAAGTGCGCGCGCTGTCCTATCGCGGACAGAATATCGGCGTGACACTGTCTGTCGGCGTCAGCAGCGGCGCGGATTTTGCCGCCTGCGAATCGGGGGCAAGACAGGCGCTCGATATGGCGCAAAGCCGCGGCGGCGATCAGGTTGCGCTGCGCGCGCAAGACGGATCCTACGCGTTTTTCGGCGGCATTGCCAAAGGGATCGAAACCACCAACAAGGTGCGCACGCGGATCGTTGCGGCGTCGATGGCGGAGCTGATTCGTTCCAGCCGCAGCGTGATGCTCATGGGGCATCGTTTCCCCGATCTTGACGCAATGGGCGCCGCGGCCGCGCTTTGTTCGGCGGTGATCCGGATGGGCGTTCCGGGGTATATTGTAACCGATCCCGACCGTTCACTCGCGCAACCTTTGCTTGAGCGTCTGCGGGAGGATGGCATGGAGGATTGTCTGCTGCTGCCGCAGCAGGCGCTGGAACGTATCGGCAAGGATACGCTGCTGATTGTCGCAGATACACATATTGCATCCTTTACCGAGTGCCCCGAACTGCTGGAAAAGGCTTCGCGTGTGGTGGTCGTCGATCATCACCGCAAATCTGTTCATTTTATCGACAATGCGGTTTTGTTCTTTCACGATCCGGCTGCGTCCTCCGCGTCCGAAATGGTGACGGAGTTGCTGCAGTATCTGACGGATGAACCCGTAATCGGCAAGCTTCGCGTGGATCTTCGTCCAGATTTCCGGAT
>CAMOCU010000325.1 GCA_946610835.1 uncultured Clostridia bacterium
AAAAAGATCCATTCCTTCGTGCGCATCGGGTTTAATCAGTGCTTCCTTAAAAAGCGGTGCAGGCGAACCTGTACCGCTCTGGTTTATTTCCGGCACTCAAAGGAGTCACACAGGGTGTCCTTGCACTTTTTGGCGCCCTTGTCGCTGTCGGAAATATAAATTTTGTCCAGCGAGCAAAACTGCTGTTCAACGCAGTTGTATTTGCAGCCTGTAACGCTGCAGCCGATGCTGGGATTCATCTTCGTATCCATTCACTCACCTCCCGCGTTCAGTAAACACGGATTCCGTGTTCATTTTAGTATGTGCAGAAGGCAGCGAAAAAAACGGCCGTTTTACTCCCACGTTTTCCAGACGTCCGGGCAGTAGCCGACTGTGGCGGCGCGGCCGTTACGGACAATGGGCATTCGGAAAACCTGCGGATTTTCCAGTGCTTTTTCAAATTGCGCATCGCTCGTCAGATATCGTATGAGCGCGAGCGTGTCCTGATCTTTGCATTGCGGATCCAGCAGGGCGTCCAATCCACCGACTGCCTGACACACAGCTTTCAGTTCGCCCCGGCTCATGCCTTTTTCCAAAATGTCGATCCGTTGAAAGGGAATGCGGCGTTCTTTGAAGTACCGCTCCGCTTTTTTGGCGTCGAAGGATTTTTTGCTTGCAAAAATCTGTATATTCATGTTTTTCCTCATTTCGTATTGTCCGGAAATTGCCGCCGCAGCGCATGTTCCACAACAGGAATCGTGAGCAGCAGCACAACGGTCTGTGCCATCGTCAGCGTACCGCACAGACGCGCATCGTCCACGGGAAAGATGCGCAGCAGCGCAAGCGCCGCGCTGAGCGCGAGCATCGGCCAACCGACAATCTGCCACAGCCGCCCGCATCGCGCATGCGCAAACCGCCACGCCTCTATGCTCTGCGTGGAACGGCGCGTTCTGTAACCAAAAGCGGCGTTGATCTCTTTCGGGCAATGCTTTTGCATCCATCGGCCGAAGACGATCATCATCACCGGAATCAGCAGGTCAAATCCGTAAAGAAGCCAGCGCATTCGGAGCCCTCCTTATGCCGGAACAAACGGCTCAAGCAGCAGCGCGCCGTCCCGGCCGCTCACGCTGACAGAATAATACTGTGTTTCGCCGTTTTCATCCACATAACTCACGCCGTTGTTGGGAATATCGCCGTAAAAGACGGTTTCGATCACAAGGGGATGCGCCGGCGTCAGTTCCGGCAGCTGCTGCAGCGTTTGGCAACGGAACTGAAAGTTGCCGTCGTCGTACACATCAGCAAGTTCCAGATTCAGCACACGGAAATCGCGCAGTGTCCTGTTGGTCGAAAAAAAGATCTGCACCGCTTCATCGCCCGTATGTACAGATCGGCTTTCCGCCGCGGCGAGCGACTCGGGCACAGAGGCCGCCCATTGCACCTGCAGCTTGGACGGATCGCCGGATTCTGTAGGCGCTGCTGTCAGCTCGGCTTCTGTTGCGGATTCGGCCGCAACCGTCTGCGGCGCAGTCGATTGCGCCGTATCGTCTACGGGATCGGCAAAAACAACGCCGGACGGCCAGGATGTGTCCTGTTCGTCTGTTTGACCGCAAGCGGCGCACACCAGCACGCACAGCAGCAGCACGGGAAGGAACCATTTTTTCATAGAACGACCTCCTCAACGAAACAATCCCAGCACAAACAGATGTGCCGGATAATAGATGTAAAAGAAAGGCTGCAGCAGGCGGCCTTTTCCTTTTTGCCCGTTGTACAAACGCAGCAGCGGAATCGAAAGCGCGACACCGAGCTGCAACACCCCGTATACACGGTCAACAAACAGAAAAAAAGCAAGCGCATAAATCGCCGCACAAAACAGCAGACTCATGCATTGGCGCCGAAAATTCCCCCGGTATCCGGCAAGAAACAGAATCGCCATGCATCCCGCACAGCTCCAATCCGCAGGCAGCGCAGCCAGACAGACGAGCGCGGTCAATACCGATTGCTGCCGGGGCTGCAGCGCAGTGCTGCGGTGAATGCAGACAAGCAGCAGCCCGAGGAAAAGCGTCCAGCCCACGCCGGTCTGGTTGAGAATGCCGTGCCGAAACGGCAAAAAGGATAGCCCGAAGCAAAAACAGTAAGCAAAATGAGAAACGGCCGCCAGCGCAAACAGCCTCGCGGCATAACGGCGGATATTGCGTGTATGGCAGGCGCCCTCGGCAACAAAAAACCACATCACAGGCGCGCAGATCCGTCCGATCCCATGCAGCACCAGAACCCACGCCGTGCGGTCGAATCCGGGATGAACTGTCCATGCGATATGATCCGCACTCATGCAGACAATGGCAATCATCTTGAGCGCATTGCCGCTCAAGCCACGGGCAAAAGCCGCCTTCAGCGCTTGCATCAGAAGCCGCGGTCGACGTCGTCCTGCGTTACGGCGTCTGTTTCGGCAAGGAGCTTGCGCGCGTTGTCCTTTTTGCTGAACAGCAGCTGTACGCCGCGAACGATCCAGAACACCGGCAGCAGAATCGGCGCTTTACGCAGTACGGGGTAAAGATCCTGCATAACGGACAGCGCCGGGAAAAGCAGCGACAGAATATACAAAATCTTTTTTTGCCGCACATTTTTGCCGGGGATGGCGCGTACCGCGCCGCGTGCA
>CAMOCU010000326.1 GCA_946610835.1 uncultured Clostridia bacterium
AGCACAACTGCGACTGCTTCAAAAAGCAGATGGAGCGCTTCATCGAGTTCGGCGAGGACAAGGCGATCATGGTCAACAACGCCGATTGGCTGCTCAAGCTCAATTATGTCGAGCTGCTGCGCGAAGTGGGCGCACACTTTTCGGTCAACAATATGCTGCGCGCGGAATGCTACAAGCAGCGCATGGAAAAGGGACTGAGCTTTTTGGAGTTCAACTACATGATTATGCAGTCCTACGACTTCCTGTATCTGCACCAGCATTACGGCGTGAACATGCAGTTCGGCGGCGACGACCAGTGGAGCAATATGCTCGGCGGTACAGAACTGATCCGCAAAAAGACGGGCGACGACGCGTATGCCATGACCATCACGCTCCTGCTCAACAGCGAAGGCAAAAAAATGGGCAAAACCGCCAAGGGCGCCGTGTGGCTGGATCCCGCAAAGACCACGCCGTATGAATTTTACCAGTACTGGCGCAACGTCGACGATGCGGATGTGATGAAATGCATCCGGATGCTGACCTTCCTTTCGCTCGAGGAGATCGAGGCAATGGAACAGTGGCCGGACAACCGCATCAACGAGAAAAAAGAGATTCTCGCCTACGAGCTGACCGCGCTTGTCCACGGCAAAGAAGAGGCGGACAAGGCCAAGGCGGCGGCTTATGCGCTGTTCTCCGGCGAAGGGGACGACAGCAACATGCCCACCACTGAAATCCCCGCAGCCGATGCGGCGCAGGGAATGGGCATCCTTGAGCTGATGATCGCCTGCAAGCTTTGCGCAAGCAAAAGCCAGGCGCGCCAGCTGGTTCAGCAGGGCGGCGTGTCGGTCGACGGCGAAAAGGTGACCGACATCGGCGCGGTGATCTCCGCCGACGCGCTGCAGAAGGGCGTCAAAATCAAAAAAGGCAAAAAAGTGTTCCACAAAGCCATTCTTGCCTGACAAATTCCGTTCAGGCAACACCGTAATTGTGCGGTATTGCCTGAAAAAAGCGGCGCACCCAACAGCGGGCGCGCCGTATTTTTTACACAAGCGCTGCATTCATCGCGTGTATCGGATGGATGCAGCGCTTTTAATTTGCATCAGTTGTTGACCGAGTGGTGGTAGACATAAGAGTCCTTGGAAAGAAGGCCGAACCGGTAGCCGGCCTGTTTGTAGGCACGGACTATATCGGGGATCGCGTTGGCCGTGGCTTTTTTTGTGGCGGAATCGTGCATGAGCAGAATGATATGATCGTCCTGCCCGATGGGGCGCGTGGCGTATTGCGTGATTGAAGCGGCGTCTTTGCCCGCGCTCGAAGCGTCCATCGAATCCCAGTCCCAATCGAAGTAGACATATCCCTTTTCCGTGACGGCTTTCGTCAGCGTACTCATAATGCCTTGGCAGTATTTGCGGCTGATGGTGTTGCTCGATCCGCCGGGGAAACGAATCAGTTTGGAGCGTTCGCCCGTGGCCTTGAACACAAGATCCGAAATCTTCTCCAGATCCTCAAAATAGGTTTTTTCCGAACGGTAGATCTCATACTGGTGCGTGTAGGAATGCAGCGCGATCCTGTGCCCGCGGTCGTAAATTTCCTTGATCTGCTTTTCGCACCCGTCATAGGTATGGATAACGAAAAACGTAGCCTTTGCGCCGCCCTCGTCCAGCGCGTCGAGAATATGCGTGGTATTGGACGTCGGGCCGTCGTCAAAGGTCAGGTAGACGACCTTGTCCGTTTCCGCGTCCGGCTGCGTGGTTTCGGGCGCAGCGGAAGTAGTCTGCGTGGTTTCGGGCGATGGGAAAGTCTGCGGCGGTTCGGGCAGTTCCTGCCGGATGCTCTGCTGTTCGACAGTCTGCGGCGCATCCGCCGGTTTCGACTGCGCAGGCGGCTGCAGCGCACGCACCGCCGCAAACAGCACCGCAAGAATGAAAAGGATCACTGCCAGCGCAGAGCCTTCCTTTTTGAAGGGAAAATCTGTTTTCTTTTTTTGCTGCTTCATCTTTCTCCTGCCAACCTTTCTGTTGTTGTATTATACGAAAAAATGTAACATTTGTCAACTGACATCCTTTGCGGACGAGCGGCGCATAATTTTGCCCTTTCGCACATAGGATAGAACAAGGTCGTATTCTCGTACGGAAAGGAAGGATGTTCATGACCAACACCCAATGGCCGGAACCGGCCAAACAGGAAAACAAGCCCAAAAAACATCTGCCGCTACAGGCAGTACAGTGCATTGTATCCGCGCTGCTGGTGCTCAGCGTGTTTGGAATCAGCCGCTCCGGCACGGCGGTGTACGCGCATCTGCGCGAGCAGATCGAACCGTATACCGCGCAGGATCTGTGCAGCGAGGGAGTTTGGACGGCCGCGCGGGAGATCGCGCAAAAGGCCGCAAGTCCTTTGGAGGAGGACACGCAGCCGCAGCAGACGGTCGCCGAGATCGACGAACGCGCCACCGTGCAAACTGTCCCCTCCTCCGGCGGCGAGGATATACGCGTGCTGGACGCGCTGGAAGATTCCAGTTTTGAACCGGTACACATTTCCGTGCAGGCGGTCATGCCCGTGCAGGGCAAAGTCACGTCGGGGTTCGGTTACCGGATCCATCCGATCACCGGCAACCGCAGTTTCCACACCGGTATTGATCTTGCCGCCGC
>CAMOCU010000327.1 GCA_946610835.1 uncultured Clostridia bacterium
ATTTCGGCGTGACTGCTGCTGCGCTCGCAGAAAAAGTCATGCCGCCGAAGACGGAAAGGACCATCAGGATGCTCAGCAATATGCTGATTGGTTTTTTCATTTTTTTCATTAAAGTTCCTCCTTTATTATTTTGCTTTTTGGGTTGTAATCTGCCTGCCTTTGAGTCTGCCTGCTGACCGTATGTTTTCCACATCAGGTATTGGCTCTGCGCCAAACAAAGACACCTATAGATTTACAGTATATATTTTACTACCCTCCTCGAAAAACTCAATAGACGTTACCAGATTGGTAACTTTTTCTGAAAAATATTATTCTGTGTTTATTTGCTGTATTCCGGTTGATTGTTTTCAAAAAACATGTTAAAATAATGTACCATTGCATGATGGGGAGGATTGCATCATGGGCATGTATTTTGCGGACACCTTGAAAAAAATGAGAGAGAAAAAAGGACTTTCCGTGCGTGATCTGGCTGAACAGATGTACGTTTCCTCACCTACGGTCAGCCGATGGGAAAACGGCAAACGTCTGCCGGACGCCGCAATGATCTCCCGGCTTGCCGAGGTTCTGGGCGTAGACGTCAGTCTGCTCCTCACTGCGGCGGCACAGAACGACGAGCACCCCAATGTGATTATGGTTGACGATCGCAAGCTGATCCTGCACGGCGGTCTGCCTGTGCTCGAAGAAGTCCTGCCATATGCGACAGTCACGGGTTTTACCGGTGCGTCCGAAGCGCTGGAATTCGCCAAAGCGAACAGTGTCGCACTCGCCTTTCTGGACATCGAGCTGGGCAACGCAAGCGGACTGGATCTGTGCCGCGCTCTGCTCGAAATCAATCCCCATACCAATGTCGTATATCTGACGGCATACAGAGAGTATTCTTTTGATGCTTGGAAAACGGGAGCGTGCGGCTTTATGCTCAAGCCCCTTACGCCGGACAGCATCCGGGAGCAGCTGGCGAAACTTCGGTACCCGCTCTGGGCAAAAGGAGCAGACGCATGACAAACTGGCAATATATCGTCTATTATCTGTTATCGGGCGCGCTGATGGTGATGATGGCGATCGGAATCGCGTTCTCGGCCGTCATGCCCGCGCTCGACCGGTGGAACAAACGCTATTTCATCACATTGTTTTCACTGTTTTTACTTTGTTGCGTGACTTGCTTTATTGCTGTGTTGTTTTGGGAAGATCCCACTAAGGCGCAGGCTGCAAGGATCGTCTATATTTTTGAAGGTCTTTTTCTCTCGACGCCGATTTATATGCCTATGCTTTTTCTTTTGCACAGCTGCGGCGAAGACCTGAAAAGCAGCCCGCTGTTCAAAGCAGCGACGGTATTTGAGGGCATATATATCGTTTGGCTTGCAGTCATTCAGTTCACAGACGTCTTTTACAATGTTACCCCGGACAATCATTTTATCCGCGGTCCGCTGTGGCCGTTGTGCTTGACGCCGCTTGTCATGATTCTGATCCTCAACATCGCGGGTGTATTCAAAATGCGAAAAAAACTGTCGAGAAAACACTTTGGCGCTTTGCTTCAATATCTGCTGCCGATGACCGCGGCGATCATCTTGCATATGTTCGGCAATGTTGAACTGTTCGTTATCTTGTGTATGGCGCTCTTAGCGATGATCATGTTCAGCCTGATCCTCACAGATAACATGGAGCAATACGCCAGACAGCAGCGCGAGATCACCAATCAGCGCGTCGGCATTTTGATGCTGCAGATGCGGCCGCATTTCATCTGCAACACCATGATGGGCATTTATTACCTCTGCGACAAAGACCCCCAACAGGCAAAGCAGGTCACACTGGACTTCACGACCTACCTGCGCCAAAATTTCAGCGCGATCGCAAGCGAGGACACCGTGCCGTTTTCCGATGAATTGAAGCACACGCACGCTTACCTCGCCGTAGAGCAGGCGCAATATGAGGACAGGCTCTTCGTGGATTATGACACGCCGCACACCCTTTTCCGCGTACCGCCGCTGACGCTGCAGCGGATCGCGGGCGATGCGGACGGCAGCGGAACGGTAGATCTGCGGGACGTGGTTTTGACACTGCGGCACTTGGCCGGCGGCTGGGGCGTGCAGATCGACGAACGTGCGGCAGACGTGGACGCGGACGGCGAGGGGACGACAAAAGACGCGGTGCAGATGCGGCGATATCTCGCAGGCGGCTGGGACGTCACGCTGCAAAACGCGCCGGAGGAAAAACAACTGACGATGCAGATCGGCGACACGCCCGTCGCGGTACAATGGGAGGACAATGCAGCGGTTGACGCGCTGCGCGCGTTGGTCAAAGACGCGCCGCTGACAATCGACATGTCGATGTACGGCGGATTTGAACAAGTCGGGTCGATCGGCACAAATCTGCCGCAAAACGATGTACGCACCACAACGGCGCCCGGCGATATTGTGCTGTATTCCGGCAGCCAAATGGTTGTGTTTTACGGCTCGAACACATGGGCATACACCCGTCTGGGCAAAGTGACAGACAAAACCGACGCGCAGATGGCGGCGCTGCTGTCGGGCGGCGACGTAACAATCACACTTTCTTTTTAAAATAAACAGCAGAAAGGCGGAAACAGAATGACTCCGGAAAAACTGACCCTCACAGAAGCTTGG
>CAMOCU010000328.1 GCA_946610835.1 uncultured Clostridia bacterium
GGATCGCCCGGCACATATTCGCGCAGCTGAAACACTTCTGTGGGATCGTTGCCTCGTCCCTGCTGTGTGAACGCATCAGTTTGCTGCAGAGAAGCCGGAAGAAGAATATCCCTGCAGTCCATTGCAAAGGTAACGGGATAAACCGTACACCGCGCAGGCTCTGTCTGAATCGGGATGTGTATCCCTGCCACAGCATACAGATCGGGAAGCAGCAAGTGCTTGATGTAAAAACGAAGCTGGCCGCAATAAGGGCTGGCGTATCGCACACGGGCGGTGAACCGATTGCCGTTTGGCTGCAGAACGACCGGAATATCTTCGCTGGATCCGGTGAGCATGTTTTCGGCAGTAATTACGCCGCGGATCCCTGCTGTGGGCGAAAAACGACCGACTTGAACATTCAGCTTTAATGGGATCGGCTGCCCTTTTTCGGCGGCGCTGTCTGCACGCAGCGTGCAGCGCATTCCGCGCACGCTCAGCTTGTTCCACACCAAGCAAAGCGGGATCGGCAGACATAGCAGCACAAGACATCCCAGTGCAAATGCGGAAGCGGAAATAATCCACAGAGCCAGTGCAAGTATCAGAATGAATAAAAAAATCAGTCGATTCTTTTTCATCAGATCCGGAATGCCTCCATGGCGGGATGCGGTACTTTTTGAAGAATCCGTGCAAGCACATCCTCTGCCGTTTTTTCATGCAGACGCGCTTTCGCGCCCAGAATCAGGCGATGCGCGCATACGCTGACCAATATTTCATCCACATCATCCGGCAGCATGTAGTCTCTGCCATGCAGATATGCGTTTGCCTTTGCGGCGCGGCAGAGCGCAAGTCCTCCGCGCGGACTCAGACCCAGCTGTACGTCCGGGTCTTCCCGCGTAGCTTCTGTCAGTGCGGCGATGTATTCATACATCTCCTGACTGACATAAGTTTCCATTGCGGTACGGCTCATTTGTGCGAGCGCATCTGCATCGGCCACGGCGGAACATCTGTCCAGCGGATTTTCGTGGTGCCTGTCCTGCATAAGCAGTACCTGACTGCGCAGATCCGGATACCCCATCCGCAGCCGCAGCAAAAAGCGATCCATTTGCGACGCGGGGAGCATTTGTGTACCAGCGGAGCCGACAGGGTTTTGTGTGGCAAGTACGACAAACGGAGACGGCAGCGGATGGGTAATACCGTCGACTGTGACCTGTTGTTCTTCCATGGCCTCCAGCAATGCAGACTGCGTTTTGCCGGATGTACGGTTGATTTCGTCTGCCAGCAGAAGATTGGTCATGACTGCGCCGGGCTTATATTGCAGCGTGTCCGTGCGCTTGTCGTATACAGAAAAGCCGATGATGTCCGACGGTAATGTGTCAGATGTAAATTGAACACGTCCTGTGGACAATCCGAGTGTTTTGGCAAACGCCATTGCCATGGTCGTTTTGCCCACACCGGGGACATCTTCGAGCAGAACATGTCCTCTTGCGAGGATCGCAAGAAGTACCTGGCGCACGACTTCCTGTTTGCCGAGAATCACACCGTTGACCTGCCGCAGAATTTCGTCCGTGAATTTTTGCATTTGTCCGTCTGCGGTCGGGTCGGCCGACCGCTTCCTTTCTTTGGAATCTTTGAATCTGTGTCTATACTAACACATTCGACGAAAGAATACAACAGAAAAATTTGTCATTCGAGGATTTGAGCTTGATTCTGAGGTTTTTCTCCCGCAGAATTTTTGCACAGGCAGTGCAAAGAAATCAGTTGAAATTCCGCAAAGAATTTGGTACAATCAGACGTAATGAAAGGAAGATGCATATGTTTTTTCTCCCGACGATGAACCCGATTCTGATCACTGCGGCTGTGATACCGGCAGTGATTCTGCTGGTGCAGGTCTACAAGGCGGATAAACTGGACAAGGAACCGCCGGCGATGCTTGTTTCTCTTGTGCTGTTCGGTATTCTTTCTACAGTAGCGGCCGGCCTGATCGAAGGGATCGGCATTCGTATCCTGTCGCTGTTTCTTCAGAAAGATTCTTTGCTGTACAACGCCGTTTTGTATTTTGGCATTGTTGCCTTTGCAGAGGAAGGATCCAAATATTTTCTGCTGCGCCGAAGGACATGGAACAGCCTGAATTTCAACTGCCAGTTTGACGGCGTTGTGTATGCGGTTTTTGTTTCGCTCGGTTTCGCGCTGTGGGAGAACATATCCTATGTGGCGCAGTACGGGCTTGGAACAGCGCTGGTGCGTGCGGTTACTGCGGTGCCGGGGCATGCGTGCTTCGGCGTGTTTATGGGCGTATGGTACGGCCTTGCCAAGCGGTATGACGGACTGAATATGCACGCACGCAGCGCACAGTGCCGCACAAGCGCACTGCTTTTGCCGGCATTCATGCATGGTGTGTACGATTTCACAGCGACGCTGGATTCGGTGCAGTACGGCTGGATTTTTACGGCCTTTGTGATTGTCATGTTTTTGATCGCGTTTCGCCTGGTGCGCCGCATGTCGCGTGACGACCATTACATCGCTACCCCTTACGATCCTGCGCGGTTTGTCGATTACGACCCGAGATCGGGCAGCGGTTTTTAAGGAAGCGCTGATTCAATCGGGGTGTGCGAGGGGACGAGAGATTTTTTCGGCAG
>CAMOCU010000329.1 GCA_946610835.1 uncultured Clostridia bacterium
CCGGACGGATCGGCGGAATGGGCAGAATGTATTTGTGCATGCTCTGAATATCGCCGCCGCCCTGATCGTACCAGCCGCTGGCATGGTCAATCCATCGGGTCGGGTCAATCGAGCGCACAAGTTCCGCGATCCGCAGCGCGTCAAATTGTCCCCAACCTTCGTTGAACGGAACCCAGCAGCAAATGCTCACACAGTTATACAACGTGTCGAGCATTTCGCGCAATTCGATTTCGTACGCATCACGAAAAGGCGCATTTTCACGGCTGAATCGCGCGTAACGGATGTTGTCGCGCACGGTATGAGACAGCAAAGCCGGCGCAGCGCCGAGAATATTGGGCACGACGCCCGCATAAAAATCCCCGATCCAGCGACCGCCGCTGACCATATCCTGCCAGACCAGCATACCGATCCGGTCGCAATGATAGTACCAGCGCGCAAGATCCACTTTGATATGTTTGCGAAGCATGTTGAAGCCGAGATCTTTCATTTTTTGAATGTCGTAGATCATTGCCTCATCCGTCGCAGGCGTCAGACCGCCGTCGCTGTAATACCCCTGATCGAGCAGACCGCGCTGAAAATACGGTTTGTTGTTAAGAAACAGACGCGTGATCCGCCCGGTTTTGCCGAGAGAGAATTTTCGCATACCGAAATAGCTCTGCACGGCGTCGGTAAGCTTTCCGTTTTGCAGAACCTGAATTTCAAGATCGTATAAAAACGGATCCTCCGGCGACCAAAGATGCGCGTCCGGGATATAAATGTAACCCGTTTCAGGCAGTTGCCCTTGCCACACAACGTTTTGCGCGGCGCGCACCGTAAGCATAACATCGCCCGGTTCCGACAATTGAACATCCAGCGACAACGTGCCTGCGTCGATGTCCGGCGTCAGGCGCAGTTTGGTGATATGCGCCGCGTGGACGGGCTCCATCCAGACTGTCTGCCAGATTCCGGACGTACCGGTGTACCAGAACCCATGGGATTTGAGCGACTGCTTGCCGCGGTTCTGTTCTCCGGCGTCGGTCGGATCATAGACCTGAAGCACCAGCGTGTTCTCGCCGTCTGTGAGCGCATCCGTAATATCCACGGAAAACGGAGAATACCCTCCGGTGTGTTCACAAACCTTTTTTTCGTTGACAAAAACTGAACATTGCCAGTCCACAGCGCCGAAATGCAAAATGCATCGCTTGCCTGCAAAACTTTGCGGCAGCGTTACGGTTCTTCGGTACCAAAGCCATTCATTCGGCTCCAGCCGTCGGCCAACGCCGCTGAGCGCGGATTCAATCGCAAACGGCACGGTGATCGTGCCGCTGAACGCCTGCGGCATAGCGTCTGCGATCGGCGTGACAGCATATTCCCAAGGCCCGTTCAGGCACAGCCAGTCCTCGCGCCGCATCTGCGGCCGCGGATACTCGGGCAGCGGACAGTTCCTGTCCACCAAATCAAACCAGCGGCTTTTCAGCATCGGATCGCCTCCTGCGACGGATTGGATTGCGTTTTCGGCGGACGCATTGTCAAAGAAATTCTTCCCTTCTGCGCGTCGACCTGCAGCACCCAAACCGTAATCACCTGCCCCACCTTCAACACATCGGATGGATGGCGAATTCTTTTGTCTGAAATTTGCGAGATATGCACAAGTCCGTCCTGATGTACACCGATGTCGACAAACGCGCCGAAATCAATCACATTGCGAACCGTGCCTTTCAATTCCATCCCGGCACGCAGATCGCGCATATCCATCACGTCCGTACGCAGCAGCGCAGGCGGCAGAGAATCCCGCGGATCTCTGCCCGGACGGGAGAGTTCGCGAAGAATATCCGAAAGCGTCGGAACGCCCGCCGAAAGCTTTTCGGCAACCTTTTCCACACCGCCGAGCGCTTCGATCCGCGCGTGCAGCAGATCTGCCGTTTCGGCGCCAACATCCTCAAGCGCGATCCCGCACAAATCCAGAAGCGCTTTGGCAAGCGGATAGGACTCCGGATGCACGCCTGTGTTGTCCAGCACATTGCGGCTTTCCGGCACGCGCAAAAAACCGGCGCACTGCGTATAGGCCTTTTCGCCGAGCTTCGGAACTTTTTTGAGCTGTGCCCTGCCGGTGAATACGCCGTTTTCCTCGCGATAAAGCACAATGTTCTGCGCCACAGCAGCGTTGATTCCGGCCACGCGGGAAAGCAGCGGAACAGATGCGGTGTTGAGGTCAACGCCGACGCTGTTGACACAATCTTCCACCACGCCGTCGAGCGCAGCAGCAAGCGCTTTTTGCGGCATATCGTGCTGGTATTGCCCGACGCCGATGGCCTTCGGGTCGATTTTGACCAGCTCCGCCAACGGATCCTGCAGCCTGCGGGCAATAGAAACCGCACTGCGCAGCGAAACGTCGTACTGCGGAAATTCCAGCGCCGCGAGCTTGGAAGCAGAATAGACGGAAGCGCCGGCTTCACTGACGACCATATATGCCGCACGCGGCTCCGGCATTTCGCGCAGCAGCTCTGCGGTAAATATTTCTGTTTCCTTGGACGCTGTTCCGTTGCCGATCGCAATGATTTCAACATGGTAGCGGCGGATCAGATCCTGTATGTATGTTTTGGCGGAATCCTTTTGCCGGTCAGAATGCGTGA
>CAMOCU010000330.1 GCA_946610835.1 uncultured Clostridia bacterium
AAAAGCTTACTTCGCAATCCGCACACCCCAATTGTGCGGTATTGCCTTAATGATTAACCGATGCGCTGGAATGCATGCGCAGAAACACGAATGTTGCCCACGGTGGATGCAGTGTCGTTGTAATTGACATACACAATCGCGCCGTTGTCGTACTGTGTGAAGTGTATGCCGGACGTACCGGTTTCACCGTTGTCCATGATCCGCGCGTCGCGCAGGTCTGCCAGTGCGGCGTTTGCCTTTTGGTAAAACGCAACGGCGTCGTTGAGCTGATTCTCATAATAAAGCGTCTCGTCGCCTTTTTCAAAGCACCATGCATAACAGGGACAAGCGCCGAATTCCACGCTGCGCAGCTGTGCGGCGACAGGATCTTCCGCGAGATTAACCGGAATCCCGGCGTAGTCGAGCGTCCCGTGCAGGATCATCTGGATGAACGGGACAGCCGTATAGAGTTTGTCCCGCTCCTCTTTTGCGGGGGATTGGGGCAGACGGTTGAGCAGATCGGCGTAGCGGATTGCGTAGAAATTGCCGCCGTCGATCATCAGCAGACGATCGGTTGACATGGCCGGCAGCTGCGTGCGCAAAATGTCTGCGGCGGCAGCACGGTTTGTGTACGGTTCCGTATAGTCGCTGTACAGCACGTTGCCCGCATCCGCCAAACAAAAGCCGTCCGCCTGTACTTTTTTTGCGTCGGTCAGCAGACCGATCACCATTTCCTCCAGCAGATTGAGCCGCAGCAGCGCGCGCTGTTTGGTGCCGTCGGACAGTACCTGCTGTGTGTGCGCGTCCGTGCTTTCGATGGAAAGCGCTGCAGGAGCGCCAAAGCGATTGTCTGCGCTGTATGTGAACAGCGACGCGTCCAAAAAGAGACTGTGACCTTGCGCGGTACAGAATTCTGACAGAGTGTTCAATCCGTTGCGGCCGCCCAATCCTCTGCCGAAACGGATTGCCCCGATCCGCTGCTGATCCGCGCCGCCGGACAAAGCGCCCATGTAACGGATGTCCACGTTGTTAATGCCTTTGGCTTTCATGCGCGTGAGCATATCCTGCGCTTGTTCAAACGATGTCATGACGTTTGCCGTGCGGAAAAAGCCGCTGCTGTCGCCAGCGCCGCGGATCTCCAGCCGGAAGGGGAGATATTCCTCGTTGCGGATCGTGTCGGTCGACAGGTACCCCATTCGCATGAATTGCTCCCGGCAGGCTGCGGTAATCCCGTCAAGTCCGGCGTTGCCGCCGCCAAGCAGCCGCACGCACAGCCGTACATCGCCGGTATAGCTGGTTTTGCTGACAAATGTGACATCTTTTCCGTTTTTTTGGCCGGCGTGCATATCTGTGATGCAAAAAGATGCGCCGACTCTTGTGAGCGCGCCGTTGCCTGCGCCGCGCCGCGCCTGGATGGTTGCCACAGCGTCTCCTGCTTCGATAATGACAGCAAAAGCGTTGTCGCCCTGTTTGGAAGCAAACGCAGGACACAAAGCCGGAAGTGTGCCTTCGTCCTCGCCGACAGCGGGATCTGCGCCGTAAACTTTCAGGTCAATATTCTCAAAGGCGGGGTCCTGAATATCTGTGTGAATAGCCGCGCCGCAGCCGTCCGGAATCAGGAAGTAATCGCCTTTTTCCGCCTTTCCTTGTGCGCCGAACCACGGCAGCAGGGAGAGTGAGCGAACCGTTGCATCCGGATTTTCGGACAAGTTCTGCCATTGTGCGCCAACGTACAGATTGCCGTCGCGCAGGGTATACGTAACATGGACAGCGTATGCAATGTCTGTGCGGCCAAAGCGATCGGAGCGAATCTTGCCGCCGACAATTTCTTCTTTCGTGATTTTTCCGGCAGTCGTTTCGTCCGCCGTGAGCACGTAACAGACAGTGAATTCGGAATCTTTGGATGCATCTTCCTGCAGAACGGCGACATTGCCGTATTGGACGCTGTCGTCCTGCGAATTTAAGCGGTACACTGTGTTGCCGTACAAAACGTCGAGTGTGACCACGCATGCGCCGTCGTCAAACGCGCCGCCGGTGACAGACGGCATGGCATACCAGTATTTTTCGCGTGTTTTTTCGTACAGCGCAATGCCGTAACTCTTTTTGTCCAAAAAGAGCTGTACCAGACCGGACGAAGCCATTGGCGTTTGCATCGCACGCGGATCGACCGCATGCAGCGAATGGTCACGTACTTGCGCAGTGCGCTCCGTGATTGCGCCGGTCAGTGTGCGCACAGCGGCGGCAGGTACAGTGCCTTTGCCGCGGGAGCACCCTGCGCTTGCGCTCAGGACCGCCAGCGCCAGCAGAAAAGCCAATGCGCGACGGATCGTTTTAATAACGGAATGATTCATAGCAGCTCCTTGTTTATGCCCCTGCGGCTGCGTTTACCTGATCCATCAGATCAATGAACGCTTGGACGATCATAGTGGCGGTGTGCTTGCCGGCAGACAGCAATTCGTCCGGTTCATGCGCGATGAAGGCAAAATCGTTGTCGGGAACAACATAGCCGATGTAATCGTTGGCAAAACAGAGTGGGTACATGTCCACACCCGGCCGGTGCATGCCGGCCATGCATCCGCTTCCGGCATAGGCCCAGTCGGTGCCGTCCCACGCTTCGTCCGCGCC
>CAMOCU010000331.1 GCA_946610835.1 uncultured Clostridia bacterium
CCGCCAAACTGCTTCATGAATTTGCGGGCTTCATTTTTTTCTCCCGCGTAGTCGATATAGGCTACATCCACAAGAATGCTGACTTTTTTTGCGCCATTCTTGGCCTCCGCTTTGCACACGTCCAGCACTTGCGCCCAATCTTCTTCCGAAAGGCTGTAGCCCGTCGGATTGTGCGCCGGCGTATTGATGATGATCAAAAGTGAATTCTGTTTTCCGAGCAGCGTCGACACTTTTTCTTTAAACGCGCTGATATTGAAATTCTGCTGCTCGTCGAACAACTGATACGTGGCCAGCTTGCGCCCTCCTTCGCGGCAAAGCGCGTTATACGGCCCCCAGTACCAATCGGAGGTTAGGACTTCGTCCCCAACCTCGGAATAATTCGCGATGGCATGATGCACTGCGCCCGTTCCGCCGGCCGTGGCCACGGCCGCAGTATACCCGTCCGGCTTCTGGTCCGCAAACGTCAGTCCTTGCACCGCGTCCAGATAATCGGGCAAACCCGCAATCGGCGCGTAGTCGATCATGTCTGTCATCGGCAAGGAACGAAATACTTTTTCCATCGTCGGAATGCACGCGAGTTTTTCCTGCTCGTCGATGATGGCGCCAATGGTCGCGTTGGTGACTTTCTCCGCGCCGAATTTGGCGGTTGCAGCCTTTGCCGCCGCGCTCGCTCCAAAAATCGCGTCGCTCAGGTTCTTTCCTGCAGCGTGAGACGCTGCCATTTTCATTTCCATTGTGAAGTCTCCTTTACTTCAAGAATTAAACGATTATTTATTCGACTGAACCTAACTTTTTCCTGCGGGATTTTCAAAGTATACATTATATTATTTTTGTTCTTTCACCGGAAAGAACTCGCGATGGATTGCGTTGACCGCCTGCTTGATGCTGGAAGATTTCACAAGGCACGAAATGCTGATCTCGGAGGTGCTGATGACATCGATATTGATATCTGCCGAAGCCAATGCGCCGAACATGCGCGCCGCGATGCCGGGATTTCCAAGCATGCCGACGCCTACGATAGAAACTTTTGCCACGTTGTCCTCGACAAGGACGGCGATGGCATTTAAATTGTTCGCGACTTGATCGACGATAGGTCGCGCTTTCACAAGGTCGTCTGCCGCAATCGTGAACACCATGTCCGTAATGTTCTTTTCGATATTGCGGATACTTTGGACAATCATATCCACGACAATATGCGCGCTCGCCAGCGTGGAGAATATCTGATGCGCTATTCCCGGATTATTCGGAATGCCAAGGATTGCGATTTTGACGACCTTTTCGTCATGTGCTACGCCGCGAATAACAAAATCTTTCTCTTCCATCGTATATGCCTCCCTGATGAATGTGCCCGGTTTTGTAGTGAATGTCGAACGAACATGGATAGGGATATTAAAATGCTTGCCCATTTCAACCGAACGCGGCTGCATGACACCGGCTCCGAGCCGGGCCATCTCAAGCATCTCATCATAAGTGATTTCTTTCATGCGCCGCGCGTCCGGCTCTACACGCGGATCAGCTGAATAAATGCCGTCCACGTCCGTATATATTTCACAGCTGTCGGCTTTGAGCGCGCCGGCAAGCGCCACTGCCGAGGTATCGGAACCGCCTCGTCCAAGCGTGACGGGATCGCCGAACTCGTCAGCGCCTTGAAAGCCGGCAACAATAACGATATTTCCTGCTTTCAGCTCGTCTACAACACGCTTCGGCTGGATATCGACGATTTTTCCTTTCGTGTGAACGGAATTCGTATGCATTCCCGCCTGCGCGCCGGTCAGGGAAATCGCTTTTTGTCCCAAACTCCGAAAAGCCATCGTCAACAAGGCAATCGATACCTGTTCGCCGGTGGTGAGCAGCATATCCATTTCCCGTTCATAACGGTAAGGCTCTTCGTCAATCTGTTTGGCCAGCGAAATCAGATCGTCTGTCGTATCCCCCATCGCAGAGACAACCATGACGATCTGATCCTCCGGCTGCTTCTCGGCCAGAATCCGTTTTGCCACGTTCAATATCTTTTCCGTGGTGCCGACCGAGCTGCCTCCGAATTTTTTTACAATCAGTCCCATTATTCTCCTCCTAGACTCGAAAACTATGGTAAAGAAATTCCTTCTACAAAAGACAGTTATTTTAAAATGCTTTTGTTTTATGCAAATTTCGCTCCATTATACAATGATTTTTTATGTTTGTCCACTCAATGCAACCGAGTTTATTACCTGAAGCAAAAATTCATTGTTCTAAAGCGCCGCAATAGCGGATTCCATTGTTTCTCCAATGGGAGTTCTTATGACAAGCTCTGCCGATCGATCTGCACGGGTTTCTGTTTTATTTATAACTATAAGATGTTTTCCATTAAAATATCGGATAAAGCCGGCCGCCGGATAAACGACCAGCGAAGTGCCGCCAATGATCAGAGTGTCGGCACGGCCAATGGCCTCCGCCGCTTTTTGCATGATGTCTCCATCCAACGGTTCTTCATAGAGCACGACATCCGGTTTCACGATTCCCCCGCAGGCCTCGCAGCGCGGCGGCTCCGGCGCGGAACGCATCACAAAATCGGTGTCGTAAAAAGCATGGCAATCCATGCAGTAAGTGC
>CAMOCU010000332.1 GCA_946610835.1 uncultured Clostridia bacterium
TCCGACGGGAGTCGCAGAATCGGTGTGGCTGTTGCCGATCATCCGGGCGGCCCTTTTAAAGATGCGCTCGGAAAACCTATGCTTGACGGTACTTTAACAAAAACAAGAGAATACGACCCGGCTGTGTTTGAAGATGATGACGGAGCGTATTATCTTGTGTTCGGCGGCCCCGAATGGTGTTATGGTGAGGGATGCGGATATTATATTGCGCGACTCAATGAAGATATGATTTCTTTTGCCGAAACACCGAGAAAAATCGTACTGGATCACTGCGGAGACGACAAAGCTTCGCTCAATAAATTCGGCGGCCGGTATTATCTCAGCTACGGCGGATTTTATGCGGTGTCAGACAGCGTTTACGGCCCGTTTCATTTTATCGGCCATACTGCATCCACGATTGACCACAGCAGTTTCTGTGCGTGGAACGGTCAGATTTTTCAGGCGATCACCGTCAAAGAACAGACGGAGATGTATCGCTCAAGCGGCCTGTGTTATGTGCATATAAAAGAAAACGGAGAAATGGTTACCGACCCGCTGATTGTAGAATACGGTGTCGGACAGTATAATTCAGATTGGAACAGGATCGAAGCCGAATGGTATATGAAAGGGGTAAATGTAAGAAAAAAAGAAAACGAACACCTCTTTGGCTTTCTGGTTGCATGTACAGAAAAAGCTGTGCTCACATATCCGAAAATCCATAATCTTTCAGACAAGACCGGCTTTTCTCTCGATTACTACTGCGTTGGAGGCAAAGCCGTTATCGAGGTAAGAACCGGCGGAGAAAACGGACCTCTTCTCGGTATTATGAAAGCGGATCATCCAACGGATTCCTATGAATGGTACTGCCGCCGTAATGTTTTTTTTCGCTTGGATACGAAGCTTGACGATACATCCGATATATGCCTCATATTAAGGCCGGAGAAGGGAACCGAGCTTTGCATTGACAGCTTTCACTTTATTAGAGACCCTGATTAACCGATTGTAAAGTGCCGAGCGCGATGCCGAACAAATGAACGGCGCAGGAGGACAGCATCAAATGAGGCAGAAAAACGCGAGAACGGGCAGACAAAACCAGACCGAATTAAAAATCCGTCAGAAAACCGGGGGGGTATAACTGCGCCGAGATCAATGTACTTTTCCATCAGAGTGGGAAATTCGGACTTTTTCTCCTCTCTTTGCGGTGTTTTGTGTTGCAACTTAATTATACCACAAAACTGGGGAAAAGTCAGTTGTTTGTTGCCTTGAAATCCTTTATTTATCAACGGATTTCAAGTTTTACAATAGGCTATAAGATTTGTATAAAAAGGAGGAAACACCATGGGTAAGTTTGTAGTCAGGCAAACCAACACCGGCATCAAGTTTGATTTGAAAGCGGGCAACGGCGAAGTGATTGCCACAAGCGAAGTGTACGCCACGGAAGCCGCCTGCATGAACGGCATCGAGAGCGTCCGTACCAACTGCGCCGCGGATGTTGAGGATCAGACTGTGGAAAACTTTGAAACCCTTAAGCATCCGAAGTATGAGGTTTACAACGACAAGGCAGGCGAGTTCCGCTTCCGTCTGAAGGCGAGAAACGGCGAGATCATTGCTGTCAGCGAGGGGTACAAAGCCAAGGCCGGCTGCTTTAATGGCATTGAAAGCGTCAAAAAGAACGCACCGGAAGCACCGGTCGAAAAAATCTGACATTTTTCTGCTCAGGCAAACAGCCGCGCAGCTTCTGAATGAAGCGTGCGCGGCTGTTTTTACTCAAAATAGATTTTCAGGGATTTGATTTCAAACGGTCTGTAGTGCAAAGAGAGCGTATTCTTTTCGACCGGGATTTCCTCGTCCCGCTCCTCAAGCAGATTGGTCACATAGGCTTTGCGAATCGGCTGTGCAAACTGAAGCGTACAATCCGTGCTGCAGTTCCATGTTTCGTAACTGCGCAGGATCAGCGCGTCGTCATCCTCCGCTTTTTTCAGTGTTTCCAGAATGACGTTGTTTTTGTCGCAGGAAACGAACGCATATTGATCGCCGAGCATTCCGTCGCTTGCGGAAGCGAAAAGCGCGTGCAGCGGGAAGTTGAGTTTGCTGCTCTCCTGTACCACCGCGCTGGTCTGCACAGCACCGCTATGCGGATAAATCGAAAATGTCATATGATGGATCTCGCGATCCTGCTGCGTGTTCGGCTCCGTCGCGCAGCGCAGGATGGAGGGCATGATCCGGCCTTCTTTAATATGCCAACCGTATTTGCAGTCGTTGAGCACAGACAGGCCGAAACTGTTGTCCGACAAATCTGCCCAGCGGTGACCGCAGACTTCAAAGGCGGAAAAGTCCCACGTGGTGTTGTTGTGTGTGGAACGCTCCAAATTGCCGAATTGAATGTCATAGGTCGCCTTGGTCGTATTGACATCCACAGGAAAATCTGCCTTGAGCAGAACATGCTTTTCTTTCCAGTCGATCGTATACTGTACGTCAATGCGATCGGTATCGTGATAGAAAATGTAATTCTGAAGAATTACGGAACTGCGGAACGGGCGTTTCACACGCAGCACCGTACGCACGGCGCCGGATTCTATGACCGGCGAGTATT
>CAMOCU010000333.1 GCA_946610835.1 uncultured Clostridia bacterium
AGCAGTCATTCCCGGTCATTATTCCGTGTGTTGTTCCAGTTTTCGTCTTCTTTTTTTCTATTATATCCCGTATGATGGACAGATTTTGGGGTTCTTCCGAATTTTTCTGTTTTTTCATTTTTTAGATTTCTGCATCGGATAACAACAACATCAAGTATGTCCGGCCCATATCAGGCATATATTTTGTTGTTTGAGGATTGACAAACACAAAGCCATGATGTATAATTTGGTTTAGCATGTCGAAAGAGGGAGAAATATGAAACTGTTCCGCAGATTGACTTCTGCGCTGCTGTGCGCAGCGCTGCTCATCGGCGCGACGCTGCCTGCTGCACAGGCCAAGTGTCTTTTCGATTGGGTCACCCGTCCGCGCAAAGAAATCGTCTATTCCGTGTCCGACGATCGGCTCCAGGAGCTGAGCAAGGTCTACAACCGATACAACTTCACGCTCGGCTGGGGGCTGTACGACATCAGCGGCGCAACGCTCAAAGAGGTCGCCTCCTACCACGCGGATCAGTGGTTCCAAAGCAACTGCACCATCAAGGCCGCCATGCTGCTGTATATCTGCAAACAGATGGACGCGGGCAAGCTTTCGCTCAATTCCACCCTGCAGGTCAACAAGGGCAAGCTGCATTACGATGACTTCGGCGCGTCGAGCGGCAAGTACACGGTGGAATATCTGCTGCGGCGGATGATTCATGTATCCAACAACGCCTGCTATGAAGTGTTTCTGCGGTATGTAACCAAGGAAACGTTCAACGCATTTCTCAAAAGTCTCGGCAGCGGCACGGTGATCGGGTCGTATAACTACATGGGGAATTGCAAAATCCCCGACAGAGCCACAGAATGGTTCGCGCTGTACAACTACTGCCATTCCATGGCTGCGCATGCCGGCCATGCGTGGAAGCTGCTGTGCGAGGCAAAGTTTTCTCCCATCCGGGACGGAATCGGCCGCCCTGCCGCGCACAAGAGCGGCTGGCATTACGAAAGCGGAACGTTCGGCACGGCCGGCGACTGCGCGGTGGTGCAGACGGACAACGGCGGATGCTATCTGATGATTATGTTTACCCGCAACAACACCCGCGCAAAATACAGTCAGGCGCTCATGCGTGAGCTGGCCGTGGCGCTTGACCACGTCTGGGACGAGTACTACGATTCCATGCCGCGCATCCGTCAAAAGCGCGCAGCCTTTTAAAAGCCTATATTCTTTTCTATTGCTACATAACGAAATACGGAGACTTCCCTGCAATTCGGAAGCCTCCGTATTTCGTTTTTTCTGTTTTGTTCAGCCGGACAGCGCGTCCTTCGGTAAATGACGCGTTTCGTTGAACGCTTCAAACCGCACACGGCGCACGCCGTTACACGTATATAGCTGAAAGCGGCTGACGCCGGTATTGTTAAGCCCGACAACCATATTTTCATCAAAAGGAAAATGCACCAAAGCCGAAAGCAGGTACGCAATGAATACGCCGTGACTTGCTATCAAAATCCGCTTCTCGCGTGCGCGGATCACATTCCCCTCGTGATCCGTATGCTCACTGTCGAAACCTTCCTCATATGCCGGGCGAAAAACATATGTATCCAGCACATGCTTTGCTCTGTCCGCGTCCGACTCAAACGGCAGCATCTGCAAACGGTCAAGCCGCACATGTTCGTACACGCCGCGCAGCAGCCTTTCATTGCCTGCAAAATCCTGCGGTGTTTTTGCCTCAACAAGTTCCGGCACAATCTGCACCTCAATCGGCCGGCACTGCCTTTTGGCAATGTCCCCCGCCGTCTGTGCGGCACGGCAGAGCGTACTGCCGTATATACAGTCCAGCGGCACATCCCGCAGCTCCTGCCCGAGCAGCTCCGCCTGCCGGTGTCCCAGTTCGGTCAGCGGTGCGTCCGCCATGGGGATCCCGGCGTTTGCCATGGACTGCCCATGGCGTACAATATACAATTCCATGCGTCACCCTCATTCCTCCGCCGCAAGATATGCGCGGATACAGTTCAAAAAGCGTTCGCCGTATCGTTTGGCTTTTGCGCTGCCGACGCCGCTGACAGACAGCAGCTGGTCGGGCGTGCGCGGCTTTTTGCGACACATATCCCGCAGCGTTGCATCCGTAAAAACAACAAACGACGGTACACTTTGATACAAAGCGATCTCCCGACGCAGTACGCGCAGCTGTTCAAGCAGAACAGGATCCGGTTCTTCGTCGCCGACCGCTTCGGACGCCGATGCGGCCACGCCCCTTCCGGACGGAACGCGTTCAATCAGCTGCTCGCCGGAACGCAAAAATTCTCTGCCCCGCTGTGTTACAGTCAGTATGCGGTATTCGCTCCCCTCCTCGCGCAGCAAACCGCGCGTCAACAGCACACGAATCATTCCGCGCACGCGCTGCTCGCTTTCCCGTTTGAGCAGGCCGTATGTCGACAGGCTGTCAAATCCGAGCTGCCGCACACGCGCCTCGCGGCTGCCGCGCAGAACATGGATCACCAGCTGTCTGCCGTACCGCTCACCCATGCGGATCACGCAGGAAAGAATCATCTGCGCCGCCGTTGTGACGTCCTCCGGAACGCCTGCGTCACGG
>CAMOCU010000334.1 GCA_946610835.1 uncultured Clostridia bacterium
TGCCGAAAAAATCTCTCGTCCCCTCGTACACCCCGATTGAATCAGCGCTTCCCAAAGGAGAATTCGTTTATGGATAAAAAAGCGTTCGCACTCGTGCGGCAGTTTATTCGCAGCAAGCCGTGGGTGATTCTCGGGATGATCGCGCTCATGCTTGCGCTGACCTTCGGTGAACGGGCGCTGAGCGACACGCTGCGTTCGGCGGAGCTGCAGTTTGTTGATTACGGCATTGCCGCGATCCGCATGCTGCTGCAGACGGGGCTTTCCGTGGTGCTGGTTTATGCGTTCCACAAGCAGCGTATCCCCGACGTTTCGCTCGCGGCGGTCGACATCATCAAACTCTTTTTCACGGGTGTGCTGGTGTCCTTTGTCGAAGCGCTGTGTCTTGTCGCGGGGCTGATCCCGCTGTTTCTGCTTTCGCTGGGCAGCATGCCGCCGTGGACAGGCGTGCTCTTTTTGCTCGTTCCGCTGGGCGTGTGGCTGTTTTTGCGCCTCGACTTTGCGATGAATGTGTACATCACCGGCCGCGACCCGCGCATGTTTTCGTGCATCCGCACATCCTTCCGCGCCTCGCGCGGCCATACAGCGCGGTATCTGCTGTACAATATCAAATATCTGCTGTTCTATTTTGTGATCGAGCTGCTGCTCGTCGCCGCCGCGCCGCAGGCCGGGATGGGGGAAATGTCCGAAGCGCTGGTCAACGGAATCGACATTTTTGACGCGGTGTTCCTGTCCGTCTTTATGCCGTACCGCTTCCTGCTCAAGTGCGGCTTTTACGAGGTTTATCTGCAGGAGGAAAAAGCGCATGGCTAAGCAGAGCAACCAGAAAGCAAAGCTTTTGCATCTGTGGAAGATTTTGTCGGAGCAGACGGACGAAAACCACGTCCTGACCATGAACGAGATCCTCGAAAAGCTAAAATTGTGCGGCGTGAATGCCGAACGCAAGAGCGTGTACAACGACATCGAAACGCTCGAGTCGTTTTACGACACCGAGATCCAGCGCACACAGGACCGCAGCACCGGTTATTTTCTGGCCGACCGCACGTTCAGCCTGGCGGAGCTGAAGCTGTTGGTGGACGCGGTGCAGTCGTCCAGATTCATTACGATGAAAAAAAGCATGGAACTGATCCGTAAGATCGAAAGTCTCTGCAGCCGCTACGAGGCAGCCGAACTGCAGGAACAGGTGTTCGTCCAGAACCGGATCAAAACCGTGAACGAACGTATTTATTACAACGTCGACAGGATTCACGACGCCATCTCCAAAAACCGCCGGATCTCTTTTCAGTATTTCCGCTGGAACGTGCAGGGCGAGGAAGAGCTGCGTCGCGACGGCGCGCCGTACGAGGCGAGTCCGTGGGCGCTGAGCTGGGACGACGAAAATTATTACATGTTGGCGTACGATGCGGAAAACGACAGCATCAGGCATTACCGCGTGGACAAGATGAAGAACATTGACCTGCTCGATCTGCCGCGGCAGGGCGAGGCGCTGTTTGACAAATTCGACACGGCTGTTTACGCCAAAAAGATCTTCGGAATGTTCGGCGGCGCGGAAAAGAATGTGACGCTGCGGTGCGACAACGCGCTCGCGGGCGTCATCATCGACCGCTTCGGCAAGGAGGCCGCGCGCATTCCGGAACCGGACGGCGCGCATTTCACCGTGACGGTGCGTGTGTTTGAAAGCCCGACCTTCCTGTCGTGGATCATGGGCTTCGGCGCACAGATACAGGTGCTCTCGCCCGATTCGACGCGCGCCGCGCTGCGGGAGCGGGCGGAAAAGATTCTTGCCTGTTACACACAGGTGTAAACCAAAACAGAGAAACAGGAGCTTTTATTGCATGAGCGATCGTGACAAAATACTGCGCGGCGTGTGGGACGCGCTGACGCTGTTTCCGCTTTCGTTTGCCGTTGGCGCGTGTTCCGGTTTCGGCGTTGGCGGCGGGATCGTGACCGCGCTCGCGTGCAGCCTGTTCGGGCTGGTGTTTGCGCGCGCTTACGTTCCGGGGTGGCAGACGCTGCTGCCCGTGTTTTTTGTAACGTTTCATTACGGTGCGCCGGCAGGCGGCGCGGCGGTGGTGCTTGCCGGGGTGTTTGTGTTTTTGCTCTCGCTGCTGCCGCAAAACCGGCTCGACCGTCTGCGCGATGCGTCGATCCGCGCGGGTCTGCTGGTTTCGATGGCGTTTTTGACCACAGCGCTGCAGACGAATGCGTATTTCGGCATCGGTGCGCTGGGCGGCGATCTGCGCGAAATCCTTGCCGATTATGTCAGCAGGGGATTCCACCCGAACTGGCGCGGCATTCTGTACGGAACCATCGCGCTGGTGATCCTGATTACCTATCCGCGCAAATTCAAGCGCTTTTCGCGCAAAATCGGCGCGCCTTTTGCGGCGGTGCTGGTGACGTTTGCGCTGCATCTTGCGCTCGTGCCGGATGCGCTGCATTCGCCCGTGAACGAAACGGGGACGTTCGCGCTGCGTGCGGACATTGCGGCCGCCTCGCCTTTGGGCGGGATCGCCGGCGGCGCGGGACAGATTCTTCTTGCCGCGCTTGCGCTCGCGCTGCTGCTG
>CAMOCU010000335.1 GCA_946610835.1 uncultured Clostridia bacterium
GATTTTTTGTACAATCTGCCGAAAAAATCTCTCGTCCCCTCGTACACCCCGATTTCATCAGCGCTTCCCTAATTCATACATCGTCCCTTCCTCCTCCGGCGCAAAACCGCTGAATTCCTGCTCTTCGTACACTGTAATGACTTCATTCAGCGCAAAACCGCCAAAGGCCGCCTTGGATTGGGCAAGATCGTACCCGGAATAGATCCGCGCGATTGGCTCGGAAAACGTTTTGCAGAAAAAAGTGTAACGGATTCCGTCCGCGCTCTGTTTGTCTTCGACCTGCGTGTCAAAAAGATAGTCCGTTCCGTCCACGGTGATCACATTCCACATATGGCCTTTTGTTTCTCCCTTGGTGTTGGTTGTGTTGCCGCCGATGTAATAACAATCCAGACCGATCGCGCGCGTCAGCACCAGAAACAGCGCGGCATAATCGTTGCAAACGCCGACGCCTGTGCGCAGCAGCTCTTTGGAAAACAGAACGATCCACGCGTCTGTCATGCTTCTGTAGTGCATCATCTGCTGCTCGTCGAGCATAAATGTGGGCGTACCGTACTTCGCGTGCGTGATCACATAATCGTAACATGCGCGCACCTTATCGTAGGTCTGCATATCCTGCGTCACGATCCGACCGAGCAGCTGCGCGATCTGTGCGTCCAGCTGCGGATCGTTTGTCTGCATCGGATTCAGCGGCGCGGCATTGAACCGATCCTGTGCGGAAGCGGCAGCTGCCGTCGAAACGGCAGTCGTAGGCGCAGCTGTTGTCGAAACGGCAGTCGTCCGTGCGGCGGTTGTGGATACGGCAGCCGATACCGTCGTATCCGGCGCCGCTGTTGTTTCCTTTTGCGTGGTCGCTGCCGCCGTCTGCGTCCCGCTTTCGTTTTGCGGTGCAACGGACGTCTGCTCCGGCTGCGTACTCTGCTCCGGCTGAATCGATGTGTCCTCCGCCATAGAAACCGGAACCGTTTCCAATGCCGTCTGCGCTGCAATTTCTCTTGCGCCGCAGGCTGTAAAAAGGAACACGCATACCAGCAGCGCTGCTGTGCAAACATACATTCCCTTGCGCATCATGTGCACACCCTCCCCGTTCTCTTCCTTTTGTTGACAGAAATCTCTGAATCAGTATATCACACCAAGCCGCAAATGTCTACAAAAAATCCGCCTCCCCATATAGAAAGCGGATCGGGAAATCTGCCGGGCAATACCACACGATGGCGTTGCTGCCTCAGGATTTTTTGCCGTGTTCGGGCTTGGGCGGTTTTTCTTTTTTCTGCCGCTCTTTTTCGCTGATCGTGATGGCGATCACGATGGCCGCAAGCAGCACAATGATCACGGTCAACACACCCCATCGGTGCCAAAACACCTGCAAAGTGTTGATCGCCTTTTGTGTCGCCTGCTTCAACGCAGAGGGCGCGGTGGTCGTTTCGTCCGTGGAGTAATGCACAACGCCGTTTTCATCCTCCACCGCAATCAGTGCGCAGACCGGCATCACACAGGAAAACAGCATCAGCAGCGCACAAAGCAGCGCCAAAATCTGGTTCTTTTTCATCGGGTCAACCTTCCTTTTCTTCTTTGATGCGGCGCCAGTATTCCCGGGCGGCCTGCTCGGTCTTGTTGTCGCCGAATGTATAGTAATGCGCGTTTTTAAGCACATCGGGCAGATACTGCTGCGCCGTCCAGTGATGAGGATAATCGTGCGGATACCGATAAAACTGTCCCTTGTTCGGGTTATCCTCGCCGTCGCAGTGCACATTTTGCAGCTGCCGCGGAATCGGGCCGCTGCGCCCGGCGCGCACATCGGCAAGCGCCGCATCCAGCGCCAGATACGCGGAATTGGATTTGGGCGAATTGCACACAAGCACCACCGCATCCGCAAGCGGGATACGCGCCTCCGGCAGCCCCACCATCAGCGCCGCATCTACCGCCGCTTTGACGATGGGAATGATCATCGGGTACGCAAGCCCCACATCCTCGCAAGCGCACACCATCAGCCGCCTGCATGCCGAGGCAAGGTCGCCTGCCTCCAACAGCCGCGCCAGATAATGCAGCGCCGCATCCGGATCGGAACCGCGCATAGATTTCTGGAACCCGGAAAGAATGTCGTAATGGTCGTCGCCCTCGCGGTCGTAGCGCATGGCGCTTTTTTGCGTCAGCGCCCGCGCGGACTCAAGCGTAATCACGCGCGCGCCATCGTGCATCGGTGCGCTCAGCACACACAACTCCACGGCGTTCATCGCCTTGCGCACATCACCGCCGCACGCCGCCGCAATATGCGCCGCCGCGCCTTCCTCCATGCGGAACGTTTCGCCGCGCTCCTGCTGCAGGATCCGGAACCCGCGTTCCACTGCCGGCAGTACATCCTGCGGCGTCACGGATTTGAATTCAAACACCGTACAGCGGCTGAGAATCGCATTGTATACATAAAAATACGGATTCTCGGTTGTGGACGCGATGAGCGTGATCGTGCCTTTTTCGATATATTCCAGCAACGTCTGCTGTTGTTTTTTGTTGAGGTATTGAATTTCGTCCAGATACAGCAGCACGCCGTTCGGCGCAAGG
>CAMOCU010000336.1 GCA_946610835.1 uncultured Clostridia bacterium
AGCCTGCGCTGATGGAATCCGCTGCGCATAAACAACAACCCCCGGAGGTCACAATCGGCCTCCGGGGGTTTCAGACGTTTTTACGCCTGCTTTGTGTCTTCGATATAGCGTTTGATGTTGGACAGGTTGACGATCTTTTCGCCGCCGTCCGCGCCGGGAACCACCAGCGTCGGCGCCTGACGAATGCCGTAGGCCTCGGCAGCAGAGGGATCTTCGTCTGCAAGGATCTTTTCAAAGGGGATACCCGCCTTGGTCAGCAGTGCATCCGCAACCTTGCAGTTGGGGCAGGTGCGGGTGGCAAACAGCAGCACACGGCTGTCGTCCGCATTGTTCTGCTGCTGCGTCTTAGGCGCGGTAATTTCGGTAACCTCTTCCATTCTGCGGCGTTTTTCGGGCATTTCCGGCAGCACGGAACGTACCGCGTCGTAGACCTTGCGGTCTTTGAATTCCTGCGCTTTGCCCTCGTTCCAGTTTTGTACCGGGCGGTAGTAACCGGTGATCCGGCTGTAAACCTCGGTCGTCTCGCCGCAGTGCGGGCAGGTGTAATGCTCGCCGGTGATGTAGCCGTGGTTGCGGCAGACGGAGTATGTGGGCGAAAGGGTGTAATACGGCAGCTTATAATTTTCGGCAATCTTGCGCACAAGCGTTGCGGCGGATTTCCACGTCGGCATTTTTTCGCCGAGGAAGGTGTGGAACACGGTGCCGGAAGTGTACAGTGTTTGCAGCTCGTCCTGAATATCCAGCGCAGAGAACACGTCTTCGGTGTAGCCCACGGGCAGATGTGAACTGTTGGTGTAGTACGGTGTGCCGTTCATGTTGGCGGTGATGATGTCGCCGAAGCGCTTGACGTCATGCTTGGCCAGACGGTACGCGGTGGATTCAGCAGGCGTTGCTTCCAGATTGTACAGATCGCCATACAGTTCCTGGTAGTCGGACAGGCGCTCGCGCATGTGGTTGAGCACATCTTTGGTGAACTGCTGCGCGCTCTCGTCGGCCAGATCGGCGCGGATCCACTTGGCGTTAAGACACGCCTCGTTCATGCCGACAAGGCCGATGGTGGAAAAGTGGTTGTCAAAGGTGCCGAGATACCGCTTGGTGTACGGGTACAGCCCTTCGTTAAGCAGTTTGGTGATGATCGTGCGCTTGACTTTCAGCGAGCGGGCGGCGATATCCATCAGATGGTCGAGACGTTGATAGAATTCCTTTTCGTCCTGGCTGAGATACGCGATGCGCGGCATGTTGATCGTGACCACGCCCACGGAGCCGGTGCTTTCGCCGCTGCCGAAGAAGCCGCCGCTCTTTTTGCGCAGTTCACGCAGATCAAGACGCAAACGGCAGCACATCGAACGCACGTCGGACGGCTCCATGTCGGAGTTGATGTAGTTGGAAAAATACGGCGTGCCGTATTTGGCGGTCATTTCAAACAGCAGGCGGTTGTTTTCGGTGTCCGACCAGTCAAAATCACGCGTAATGGAGTATGTCGGGATCGGGTACTGGAAACCGCGGCCGTTGGCGTCGCCTTCGATCATGATCTCGATGAACGCCTTGTTGACCATGTCCATCTCTTTTTGGCAGTCCTTGTATTTAAAGGGCATTTCCTTGCCGCCGACAATGGCATTCAGCTCGGCAAGGTCGTTGGGCACGACCCAGTCCAGCGTGATGTTGGAGAACGGGGACTGTGTGCCCCAGCGGCTGGGCGTGTTGACGCCGTAAATGAAGGATTCGATGCACTTTTTGGTCATGTCATAGGTCAGGTTGTCCACCTTGACAAAGGGCGCGAGATAGGTATCGAAGGATGAAAACGCCTGTGCGCCGGCCCACTCGTTCTGCATAATGCCCAGGAAGTTGACCATCTGGTTGCACAGCGTGGCCAGGTGGCTTGCCGGAGAGGAGGTGATCTTGCCGGGGATGCCGCCCAGACCCTCCTGGATCAGCTGCTTGAGCGACCAGCCGGCGCAGTAGCCGGTGAGCATAGACAGGTCATGCAGGTGCAGATCCGCGTTGCGGTGCGCGTTGGCGATCTCCTCGTCATAGATTTCGGAAAGCCAGTAATTGGCGGTGATTGCGCCGCTGTTGGACAGGATCAGCCCGCCGACAGAGTACGTCACGGTGCTGTTTTCCTTGACGCGCCAGTCGGTAACTTTGACATAACTGTCCACCAGCTCCTTGTAGTCCAGGATGGTGGATTTCATGTTGCGGATCTTTTCGCGCTGCTTGCGGTAAAGGATGTAGGCTTTGGCTACGTCGGCGTATCCGGCCTGAATCAGAACGGCCTCCACGCTGTCCTGAATATCCTCCACGGCGATTTTATCGTTTTTGATTTTGCTGTCAAAATCCGCTGTCACTTTCAGCGCCAGCAGATCAATTACGGTCGGATGGCTGTTTTTGCCCTGTGCGTCAAACGCCTTACGCAGAGCAGTGGAAATTTTGGAGATGTCGAATTCGGCAGAGGTGCCGTCTCTCTTTAAGACCTTGTACATACCCGTAACCCCTTGTTCTTATTCTTTGCGGCACAATATCTTGTGTCTGAACTCAAACCAGAACACAAGATGTTCA
>CAMOCU010000337.1 GCA_946610835.1 uncultured Clostridia bacterium
CCGCCGCGCCGTTCATTGTAACTTCTGCTTTTTCCGCATTCTCGAGCGCCAACAGCGCCGAGTCAACGGCAATTTCGCTCTCGAACCGGAATCGCAGCGTCAGCGTGTGTGTAAGCGGCTCTTCCGGAATGACCCACGGCTGTGCCTGACGGTCGCCGACCACGGGCCAGCCGAGCCGGATGCGGCATTGCGAATCCAGCCGCAGCAGTTCCTCCTCGGGAGCAAACGGTTCGTCGTCAAGTGCAAACGCGGCGCGGTCGAGCAGCAGCACGTTCGGCTCCTCGCGGCGGTATGCAGCTTTGTGCAGCAGCGGCAGAATCTGCGCCCGGCGTTCTTGCTGCGGCGGCGCGGCGAGTCCCGGAGCGTCCTCTGCGGGCGTGAGCCGGAGCAGCAGGCTGTCTGTGCGCTCAAAATGACGCGCGAGAACTGTCTGCCCGCCTTCAATCGCATACGGAACGGGAGAAATATCGCCCGTCATGGTATCATACAGCGTGGGGATATATTTGCCCTTTATGCGCAATTCGATCTCCTGCGCCCAAAGCGCATGCTCCTGCGGCAAACGTTCGCCGTGCGCCACAAACAGCCATTTGTCCCCGCCGTCGCGGCGCATGCAGCACAACAGTTCGTCCGCTGCAAGACCGTCGTCACGCAGGATCGTTACGTCCTTGAACGGGCGGACAGCGGACAGGATCTCGTTTTTTTCAAACGGCACGCATTGCATATGCGCGGCAAAATCGGCGGCGTCCGTGCCGGGACGCGCGTCCACATACGCGGGAATGTTGCCTGCAAAGATGACCTTGCCGCCCTTTGCGGCGAAGGCTTTCAGAATGTCCAGCGTGCTTTGGCGCAGCGTCAGGCAGTCCGGCACAAGCACCACGTCGTACTGCATTTTGCCCACCTGCAGCCCCGTGCCGCCGGGGGTGTAGAGGTCCGGCAGCGTCGCTTCGTTGAGATAGTCGAAGTCCGCGCCGTCGTACAGCAGCCACCGGGTCACATCCTGAAAATGCGTGTCCAGACGTGTGCGGCGGTCGTGGGTAAGGGATTGCGGCCCCATCAGCAGCCAATAGCTTTCGATCGGATGAATCACCGCAATGTGCACATCCGGCTCGCCGCGGGTGAGCGCAGTGTTGACACGCGCAAAGTGATCCTCAATGATTCCATATTCGCGGAACCACGGGGATTGGTAAAGGATCGACGCGGGGTAATCACGTTTTGCCTCGCCTTTCATGGAGACCCACGACAAATGCGGCACGCGCAGCGTTACGCCCAGTGCGGCCTGCCAGTCGCCCTGTGATTTGTGGTTCTTAAAATCATAGTCCCAGCTTGTAACCCCGTACAGTTCGGACAGCATGCCCTCTTTGCCGCACTGGTGCACCACGGACTGGCACTGTTTGGCGGTTGTGAATTCACGGTTGTCGCACAGCATGTCGATGCCCGGAATACCGAAATGATGGTAGGAGCGCATGGCGTCGCCGACATATTCGGTCTGTGTGTCCAACGTCGGCTCGTGCATCAGATGCCCGGTCAGTGCGATGCCGTGCGCGTCGCACCACGCACCGTACCGGCCGGCAAAACTGTCGGCAAACAGCTGCGCAATGCAGTTATAATAGTGGTACCGTGCCGCGGACAGCTTGCCCTGCGGCAGATCAAACAAGATTTCCGGCAGCGCCTGTGTCAGCGATTGGCCGGCATAGCGGCTGAAATACCCGTCCAGCGCTTCCGTCCACGGGAGCGTTGCTTCGCCCGTGTACGGCGTTTCCAGAGCGCATACGGAACTGTACTGCGGCTCGTCCGTAAAGATAGACGGCACCGAATCGCCGAATTCCGCATGGATGGCGGCGTCATATTCGTCACAGGTCGTGTGGACAAATGCGTCTACAGCCTGCGGATTGAGTGTGTCGAGATAGGCCTGGTTGTTGAACCAGCTGTCGTCGCGCGACACCTGCAGATATGCGTTCCATACAGTGCCCTGCGGCATTTCGCCATCGCTAAGGATGCGCGCCTGCAGCAGTTCCCCTGCGTCGTTGAGCAGAATATCGTATCGCGCGAGCAGAGCGGGCTTGTCCGCCTCATAAACCGCATCGAGCGAAACGTATTCTTTTTCCTGCGTAGTGAAAAGAATATGTTTGGCGCGCAAATGTTTGTCTTTGGTCACAAAACCGCCTGCCGCGCCGGAGGGCCAGCGATCCTCGTCATACAGGTAGGAGAGCATATCCTCCTGTTTGCCCTTCTCAATGCAGTGACGGATCAGGCGCATGAATTCTTCGCTCAGATACGGCGTGTCGAACCCGACGCGCGGATGCATGTGATATCCGCCGAATCCCATTTGATGCAGGTATTCGATCTGTTCGGACAGCACATCGGGATTCAGTTTGCAGTTCCATGCCCAGAACGGTGCGCCGCGGTATTCCCGGCTGGGCTTTTGAAACAGCGCATCCGACAGCGCAGGTTCCGTCTTCTTTTTATATAACATGTTGTCAGCTCCTCTCTGTGTACTTAAGGAAGCACTGATTCAATCCGATGCGCACGAAGGAATGGATCTTTTTCC
>CAMOCU010000338.1 GCA_946610835.1 uncultured Clostridia bacterium
TACTTCAGGATAATTCAGCACATTATGAGTCAAAAGACGCATTATTCCCACTCGATTGTGGCCGGTGGTTTGGACGTGACGTCATAAACGACACGATTGATCCCCTTGACTTCATTGGTAATACGCGTGGAGGCGCGTGTGAGAAGCGAATAAGGCAGCTGTGCGTATTCACACGTCATAAAATCGCTCGTGCACACAGCCCTGAGCGCAAGACAATACGCATAAGTGCGGAAGTCGCCCATTACGCCCACGCTGCGTGTATCGGTCAAGACCGCAAAAAACTGGTCAGCTTTTGCGCCGCTGCGGCTGAGCTCTTCTCTGAAAATGGCGTCCGCATCGCGCAGAATATCCAGCTTTTCCTGTGTCACTTCTCCGATGATGCGAATTGACAATCCCGGCCCCGGGAAGGGCTGGCGTTCCACAAGCGATTCAGGAAGATGAAGCATCCGACCCAATCGCCGCACCTCGTCCTTAAACAAACCGCGCAGCGGCTCAACGATCCCTTTAAACCCAAGATCTTCCGGCAATCCGCCGACATTATGATGGCTTTTAATCACCGCTGATTTATTCTTTCCGGATTCCACCACATCCGGATAGATCGTCCCCTGCGCCAAAAATTCCGCATTGCCGTATTTTCCGGCCTCGTCCCGGAATGTCCAGACAAATTCGTCGCCCACACGTTTGCGCTTCTCTTCCGGATCCGTAACGCCTTCAATCCGCTTTAAGAATCGTTCCGACGCATCCACATGGACAAAATCCAGATCGCGCCCGGCGAACGCCTGCTTGATCTCCTGCGTTTCATTTTTTCGCATAAATCCGTGGTCAATATAAATACACGTCAGCTGTCCCGGAATCGCCGCGCTCAGCAGCGCAGCGCATACCGAAGAATCCACGCCGCCCGATAAGCCGAGAATCACATGCCCGTTGCCAACTTGTTTGCGTACAAGATCGATTTGGCGGCGTAGATAATCCTGCATGGAATAGTCCCCTGCCGCGCCGCAGATCCGGTAAAGAAAATTGTGCAGCAACAATGTTCCTTGCGCGCTGATTTCAACTTCCGGATGGAATTGAACGCCGTAAAGCTTCTGTGTATCCTCAGCATATGCGGCAAAAGGGCAATCCGCTGTGTCGGCCAGCGGCACAAACGTATCCGGCAAAGAAGTCACACGGTCTGTATGGCTCATCAAAACCTGCGTATGCGCACGAACGCCGGAAAAGAGCGGGTGCTCCGCATGCACGCGCAGCGTTATGGCCCCATACTCGCTGTTTTCGCACGGCGCAACTGTGCCGCCTGACAAATAACAAATCAGCTGCATCCCGTAACAGATTCCAAGCACCGGAACCCCCATGCGCAGAATCTGCGGATCGCAGCACGGCGCATCGTCGGCATAAACGCTGTTCGGGCCGCCGGTGAAGATAATCCCGATCGGATGAAGCGCGCGCAGCTCTTCCGCGCTGATGTCGTACGGTTTGATGATCGAATAAACGCCGCATTCGCGCACACGTCTGGCGATCAGCTCCTTATACTGGCCGCCAAAATCCAGAATCACTACTGTCTGATTGTCCAAAAGTGACCATCTCCCCAAAATAATTTAGATTATTTTACGAGCATATCCATGCAATGTCAATGGAAAAAAAGAAAAAAGCAAATAATTCTCAGAAAAAATAACAGAACAGAGCGCGTTAAAATTGTGCTTTTGTCACAAACACCGGAAAAACCGCAGATTCTCTATTGACAAACCCCCTCAAAATCTATTACTATTATAGTTGGTTTATTAAGCTGAAAGGAAGTATACCCTATGAAATCCGTCCCCGATTATTTCGGATGTATGGTTTTTAACGAAGCCTGTATGAAGGCTCGCCTGCCGAAAGACACATACAAAGCGATGAAAAAAACAATCCGTGACGGCAGAAGTCTTGATTTGTCTGTGGCCAACGTTGTCGCCAACGCCATGAAAGACTGGGCTGTAGAAATGGGCGCGACGCATTATACGCACTGGTTCCAACCCATGACCGGAATCACTGCCGAAAAGCACGACAGCTTTATTTCGCCAAGCGGCGACAGCAGCATTATCATGGAGTTTTCCGGCAAAGAACTCGTCAAAGGTGAGCCGGACGCCTCTTCTTTCCCCTCCGGCGGAATCCGGGCAACCTTCGAGGCGCGCGGATACACGGCGTGGGATCCGACCTCTTACGCGTTCATCAAGGATGGAACCCTCTGCATCCCGACTGCGTTTTGCTCTTACGGCGGCGAAGCGCTCGACAAAAAAACGCCGCTGCTTCGCTCCATGGAAGCGATCAACAAACAGGCTATGCGTGTGCTGAAATTGTTCGGCAACCCGGATGTTACGTCTGTAAAAACAACCGTCGGTGCGGAGCAGGAGTATTTTCTCATCGACCGCGACGTATTTGACCGCCGTAAGGATTTGATTTATACCGGCCGTACCCTGTTCGGCGCCAAGCCCCCGAAAGGGCAGGAATTGGATGACCACTATTTCGGCACCATCAAGCCGCGTGTCAAAGCATTCATGAAAGAATTGGAC
>CAMOCU010000339.1 GCA_946610835.1 uncultured Clostridia bacterium
TTTTGCGCAAGCATCTTTCCGGCGCCGTTCTGCGCGGCGTCACACAGTGCGGACTGGATCGAACGCTGTATCTCGATTTCGACGCAACAAACGAAATCGGCGATGCGGTGCGGCTGCGGATCGCGGCAGAGATCATGGCCAAGCACAGCAACATCATCCTGCTCGACGAAAACGGGACGATCCTGGACGCGCTGCGGCGCGTGGACCCGACCCAGTCGTCCTACAGGCAGGTGCTGCCGGGGCTGGCATATGTTTCTCCGCCGCCGCAGGACAAGCTCGACCTGCGCGCTTGCAGCTGCGACGCGGTTTGGGAAAGGCTGTCCCGTCTGCCCGATAAAACACTCAGCGCCGCGCTGCTGCAGACGCTCGAGGGCGCTTCGCCGCTGATCTGCCGCGAAATCGCCTCGCGCCTGTCCGCCATTGACACACCAGTCGGCGCATTGACCGCCGGACAGATCGATCTGCTGTTCGGTGCGCTCGATTCACTGCGCGAGCGGCTCAACGGCTCCGGCGAGCCGTACATGCTTTGCGATGAAAACGGCCGCGGAACGGATTTTTCCTTCCTGGACATCACGCAGTACGGCTTTGCCCGGATGGGCAAAAAATGCGCGTCGTACTCACAGCTGCTCGATGATTTTTATTTTGAGCGCGATCGGCAGGACCGCACGCACCAGCGCGCGGCGGATATGATTCGCTCCCTTTCAAGCGCAAGCGCACGCATTGCGCGCAAGCTGGAAATGCAGCGCGGCGAGCTGGAAAAATGTGCCGACCGCGAAACGCTGCGCGTGCGCGGCGAACTGCTGCAGGCATACGCGCCCATGCTGCAAAAGGGCGCGCCGTTTTACGATGTGCAGAATTACTATGCGCAAAACGAAATCCTGCGCATCCCTGCGGACCCCGCGCTTTCGCCCATGGCAAACGCGCAGAAATACTTCAAAGAATACCGCAAAGCCAAAACAGCCGAACAGATGCTTTCAGGGTTGATCGAAAGCGGCGAGCAGGAGCTGCAGTATGTGGAAACGCTGACCGATCTTGTCAGCCGCGCGGACACCGGCGCGGAATTGACCGCCCTGCGCGAGGAGATCGAACAGGCCGGCTATCTCAAGCGGCACACCAAAAAAGCAAACGCCAAAAATCCCAAGCCCCTTCCGCCGCTGGAGTACCGCTCCACAGACGGATTCCGTATCCTCGTCGGACGCAACAATCTGCAAAACGACCGTCTGTCGCTCAAGACCGCGCGCGGGTCGGATCTGTGGCTGCACACGCAAAAAATTCCCGGTTCCCATGTGATCATCTGCGCCGAAGGGCGGGAGATTCCGCCCTCGACCATCGAACAGGCCGCGCTCATTGCCGCATACAACAGCAAAGCGCGCGAATCCGCACAGGTGCCCGTGGACTACACATTCGCCAAACAACTGAAAAAACCGGCCGGCGCAAAACCCGGCAAGGTAATCTACCACATCTATAACACTGTGATCGTCAACCCGGACAGGGAACGTTCCGAATCCCTGCGGGTCGAATAAAGGAGGTTCTTTTATGCAAGGCATTATCAAAAACAAATTACTTTCCGGTATCGTTCTGCTTGCGCTGGGCATTCTGCTGGTGATCGCACCGGCGCAGGCGCTCGAAACATATGTGCGCATCCTCGGCGCGATCTTCCTCGTCGGCGCGGCGCTGCACATCGCCGGACATTTTCTCGCCAAAAAAGAAGACCGTGCGCCGCTTTCGCTCGTGCTGGGCGTCGCGGCAGGCCTGATCGGCATTTTCTTTGTTGCGGCGCCGGGCGTCGTGACCGGCATCCTGCCCGTGATTTTCGGCATTGTGCTGATCCTCAACTCGCTGCTGGATCTTGTGATCGGCGTGCGTCTGCCGAGCGGCAAAGCCATGGCGGTCGTGCTTGCGCTGATCGGCATTGCCGCGGGCGTGCTGATCTTGCTGCATCCCAACGCCATTGCGCACATCATCACGCGCATTATCGGCGCGGGGCTGATCTACGAGGGCGCAATCGGCGTGTTTACCGCTGCTATTGCGCACAAGGCTATGAAAAAATAAATACAGACAGATCGGAGGAAAATGACCATGACCCGTGCCAAAAATCTGCTCGCCCTGCTGCTGTGTGCGCTGTTCCTGCTGCCTGCCGCAGCGCCTGTCTGCGCCGCGGAGGATAAGCCGATCTGCGCCGTCACGCTCGATGCGTGCGGCGGAAAGGTTTCACCCGACCGGCTGACCGACGCGCTCGGATACAGTGTAACATTGCCTGTCCCCAGCAAATCCTATACCGTCACCTTCGACGGCACAGGCGGAACATCCGCCGTGCAGTCCGCCGTGCTGGACTGCGTATGCACCGGATGGTATACATCGCCCTCCGGCAGCGCCGTGCGGTACGACGCGGGTGCGTCCTTCGCCCTTACAGGCGATGCGCGGCTGTACGCGCGCTGGACAGATCCTGTACTCGGCACGCTGCCGACTGCCTCGCGCAGCGGCTACACCTTCCTCGGCTGGTCGACTGTCCCGGGCGGAAGCATCGACG
>CAMOCU010000340.1 GCA_946610835.1 uncultured Clostridia bacterium
TCGGTCACGTTGCAGTCCGGTGCGTAAACAACGAGGCTGATGTCGTTGTTCTGCAGCGTCTGCAGGGGAGAAATCAGCGCTTCGTTTTCCATGTAATTGATCACAAACATGGCGGCAATCTTGTTGCCCACAGCGAGATACAGCACGCGCTTGCCTTCCTGAATATACTTGATCTCGACCGACTTGGGCGGTGGATCAATGCTGTGGTTGACCAGCAGATTACGGCTGCCGAGCAGCACGCTCTGGTCGTGGATATAACCGCAGATTCCCAGCCGCTCCTCGCAGATCAGGTTTTTGACCGGCGGCAGAATATCCACATTGCCCACCATTTCCATAAAAGCGCCTTCCAGCGGACTGTGCGCGCCAATCACAAGCGCCGCAGCGTACAGGAACATGTCGTCAAAGCGAATGGTATGGTAATCCTTGTAGCAGTCAATGACCGTGTTTTTGCGGTCGTACAGATCCACCGCATCCATGGCTACGCCCTGAATATCTGCGTTGGCGTTAGCGGCTTCGGGAGAGATGATCATGCCGCCGCGCCGATTGAGCGCACGCATAAGCAGTGCGACAGGCAAAACGATTGTGATGGCCGCGCCCGCAGGCATTGTGACGCACAGCGCACCGGAAAAGGCGGTCAGTGCGCCGAGTGCACTGGAGGACTTGATCCAGCCGAACAACGCAGTTACAAGCGACACGCCGAACGCTGCAGGGAGCAGAATTTTGCACAGGCGGTCGATGGATGTGCGGAATGCCGAGTGACGGACAAATCCGGAGGGGAAGCGGATGGGATGGGAATACCGAAGCCGTGCCTCGCCCACTTGCAGACTTTTGCCAACCTCGAACGCATCGCTTTTATCTGCAAATGCGCGGATTTCATGCAAGCGCTCCGCTGCGGTAAAGGCGGCAAATTTGAAATTGCTGAGCACCGCAAGCGCTTCCAACAACTTGGCGCCTTTGTTGAGCAGCAGCATTCCGGCTGCCGAAGCGCAAAAAGCGGATGGAATTGCGCTGTCTCCCGGCAACACAAAAGCCGCCGCACCCTGGATGAACGCGAACAGCGTGGTCACAGCCGCCGCCGTGTCGCAGGAAGGCTTCCATTTTATCAAATCTTTTGCGCCGTTCAAAATGTCCGAAATGGACAGCGCCGCCGAAAAAGCCAGCAGCACAAGACTGACGGCGTACAGAATCGAACGATCCCCCGGGCTTTTTGCGCCGGTCAGGATCGAAAGCACGATCAGGGCAATTTCAAGCAAAGTCAAGGCACAAACGGAAAGGAACGCATTGCGCCGGTCTTCCTGCATGCGTTTGCCGACACGCATGCGCTCGCCGAGATGACGGTATTCGCGCGTATCGAGTGCTCCCTCTTTGCTGTCGGGCGCTTCGCCCGGTTCCGGCTCTTCAAACAGATCGCCCTGAGGTGGAAGATCCGGTTCATATTTCTTTGCAAAATCCAGAAGCTTGAAATCACGCACCTGCGCCTTGCGCCGCACGTTCAGCTCCTTGGCAGCCTGCTCTTCGTCCAGCTGTTCTACGGGTTCTTCTGTATCGAAACCCTGCAGCATCATCTGCCCATCGACCATTTCCGGATCGCGCTTGGGAACCGGCTTGTTCTTCTTTCCGTACAGCGGCAATTTGCCGAGAATCTTTGTGCGCCCGGCATGCTCCTCGCGCTGTGCTTTGTGCAAATCGGGAATACGGCGTGTTTTTTCTTTCGCAGGCTCCGGATCGGGGACAGAGGACAACGGTTCCTGCGCTTCGGCAAGGTCAGGAATGCGCCGTGTCTGATCCTGCGCTTCGGCAAGGTCAGGAATGCGCCGCGTCTGATCCTGCGCATCGGCGAGGTCGGGAATGCGCCGCGTCTGATCCTGCGCATCGGCGAGGTCAGGAATACGTCGTGTCTGATCTTGTGTTTCCTCCCGGGCATCAGAAGAATCCGTAACCTGTGTGTTTGCCGACTCTGCGGCGGATGGTTCTTCCTGTTCCTGACCCGGAAGCGGCGGACGCTGTGCGGTATGTACACGCCGCGGCGCAGCCGGCCGCACCGGCGGCTGCGGCGGGACGGCAAAGGAAGCCTGGCCTTTTTCGTCCTGCTGCAGCAGAACAGGCGCTTCCTGTGCCTGTGGTTTCCAGACAGGGTAATCGGAAATCCCGGCAAGTATATCCTCGTGCACACCCAGCAGTTTGTCGATTTCCTCGAGTGTCCAGTTCTGTGCGTTTACATCCAGCGCAGCGTCAGGTGCGGCCGCTTCGAGACGTTCCTGCTCCATTCTGCGCACGTCTGAAAGTATATCGTCCAACGTATTGTCGTTCCATTCCTCGCTCAACGTTTGTCCCCTCCGTCCTGCATTCTTTGTCTTGTGACTTCAAACATCAAAATTCCGGCCGCTACAGATGCGTTTAAGGAATTGATCTTTCCGCGCATCGGCAGCGAAACGGTAAAATCGCATTGCTCTTTGACCAGGCGGCCGACGCCGTGCCCTTCCGAACCAATCACCAGCGCCACTGCGCCGTCAAAGCGTGTGTCGCA
>CAMOCU010000341.1 GCA_946610835.1 uncultured Clostridia bacterium
GCGCCGCCGTCCACACGCAATTCAGAAAACGGAATGCCGGAATCCGCCCGCATTGCCTCAAGCAGATCTGTCATCTGAAAAGCAATGGATTCGATCACCGCACGCGCAAAATGCGCCCGGTTGACGCCGCGCGTCAAGCCGACAACACAGCCGCGCGCATACATATCCCAATACGGCGCTCCGAGTCCGGTAAAGGCAGGAACCAGATAGATTCCGTTTGCATCGTGAACACTTTCTGCCAAGCGGTCACATTCCGGCGCGGAGGAAATCATCTGCATCTCATCGCGCAGCCATTTGATCACGGAACCGGCGTTGAACGCGCTGCCCTCAATGGCATACGTGACTTCGTCCCCGATCCCCCAAGCGATGCCGGTCACAAGATTGTTATGCGACACGGTACGCGTATCGCCGGTATTCATCAGCAGAAAACAGCCTGTACCGTATGTATTTTTGGCCTGCCCCGGTTTAAAACAGCCCTGCCCGAACAACGCGGCAGGCTGATCGCCGATGGCGCCGCTGATCGGCACTCCGGCGAGCATCGACAATCCGAACACATCCGGAGCCACTTCGCCGTATACTTTGCTGGAGGGAACAACGCTCGGAAGCATGGACATGGGAATGCCGAATTTTTCGCACAGGAAACCGTCCCAGCAGCGTTTGTCCACATCATACAGCATCGTGCGCGACGCATTGGAATAGTCTGTTACATGTACTTTGCCGCCTGTCAGATTCCAAATCAGCCATGTTTCCACCGTTCCGAACAACAGTTCGCCGCTTTCCGCTTTCTCGCGTGCATGCGGCACATTTTCAAGGATCCAGCGAATCTTTGTGGCGGAAAAATAGGCGTCAATAACAAGGCCTGTGTGATCTTTGACATAATCGCCGAGACCTTCCGCCTTGAGCTGGTAGCAATACTCCGCCGTTCTGCGGCACTGCCAGACAATCGCGTTGTAGACAGGCTTGCCGGTATTTTTGTCCCAGACGATCGTTGTTTCGCGCTGATTGGTGATGCCGATACAGCAAACGTCTTTCGGTGAAACTTCGCCGTCCGTAAACAGTTCCGCGACACTCAAAAGCTGGCTGGACAAAATCTCCATAGGATCATGTTCAACCCACCCCGCCTGCGGATAAATCTGTGGAAATTCATGCTGTGCCTTTTTGACAATATTGCCATCCCGGTCAAACAGGATCGCCCTGGAGCTTGTTGTGCCCTGATCGAGAGCAAGGACATATTTTTTGTCTGTCATGCGAAACGCCTCCTGCATTTATTGCTTTCATAGTAATCCATTTTGAACAAATTGTCAATCGTTTATGCCAAATGGCGGCGACGGACGCCATCCGAATTTTTGCAGGTCAACCCGCCCGTCCGGCAGGAAAGAAACACCCTCCTCCTCAAGCAGAGTGCGCTGCATGTCGCTGCCGCCGAAAGCAAAAGCCTTGGAAGTCTCCCCGTTACGGTTGACTACACGGTGGCACGGAATTTCGCCCGGTTTGGGATTGACGTGCAGCGCATATCCGACCACACGACTCCAACGCGGATTGCCGGCAAGCCACGCGACCTGCCCGTACGTCGCAACGCATCCCTTCGGGATGGAACAGACGACTTCGTATATTTTCTCAAAGCTATTCAAATCTGCACTCCCTTTTGCGATTCATCTTTTTCAGTATACAGAATTTAAAAGTGTTTTTCAAGAAATTATTTGTAAAAACATCCGGATTTTACGGATTCGCTCTTTACTATCCTCAAAAACTGTGCTATAATCATGTCGCATTTTATACTGCGGAAGTTTGAGGTATTTTTTATGCTGCTGAACAAAACTGTACATATCCCGGATCTGGGAGACATCACACCGGACAGCGGGTTCCACCTGCTGGAAAAAACGGAGGACGGCCGATTCACAACCGGAAAAAACGGCGTTTGCGACATCGTTGCCACCGGCGACAAAAAGGTTGAATTCGTTTCTTTTGGCGACAGCGCGCTGGCTTGTGTCAAATCCGCTATCGCATTTCCGACCTATTATCCCGTTCTTCCCGTGCAGACAGAGTATCCGATCCGTGCCGTGCTGATGGATTTGGACGGCACCACGGTGCGCAGCGAGGAGTTCTGGATCTGGATCATCCAAATGAGCGTTGCGAGCCTTTTGGGCAACCCGAAATTTGAACTGGATGAAAGCGATATACCGTTTGTATCCGGTCACTCTGTGTCGGAACATCTGCAATACTGCATCGACAAGTATTGCCCCGGCGCTTCGCTGGACAAGGCAAGAGATTATTATTTTGAACACACACACCGCGAAATGGAGGAAATCATGGCCGGCCGCGGCAAGGACGGCGCATTTACCCCGACAAAAGGCGTAAAAGATTTCCTTTTTGCGCTGAAAGATATGGGCGTCAAGATCGGTCTGGTAACATCCGGTCTGTACGAAAAAGCCTGGCCGGAAATCCTCTCCGCGTTTAAAACGCTCGGCATGGGAGATCCGAAGGATTTCTACGACGCAATCATCTCCGCCGGATTCCCTCTGC
>CAMOCU010000342.1 GCA_946610835.1 uncultured Clostridia bacterium
ACGAAAAAGCTTACTTCGCAATCCGCACACCCCAATTGTGCGGTATTGCCTTAAAGATTCTGAATGTAATCCGGTTTTGCAATCATCCTCAAAAAGCGGAAACTTCGGCTATTTTGTTCGTCGGCTTTTTTGCGCGCGATGACGCATGAGAAACCACAGCACAAACAAAATCTGCAGCACAGCGCACAGAATCAGTAAATACAGCACTTTCGCTGTCGGAAACGTCAGCCAGATCGACAAAAATACGCTCCATAGTATTCCGCTTGTCCACACTGCCCGCGCGAGCATGCCGTACCACAGGCACGCAAAAACAGTGCCGATGATGCAGGACACCGGAAGCGTATAAACAAACACAAGATAGCTGCGGGAAAAATCCGGAATCGCCAGCTTAAGCACAAAAAATATCAACGACGCGGCCACCCAGCCGAGCCCGACCGCAAGGATCGGCACGAACGTTCTGTGCACCCGGGAAGCATCTGCTGCCGCGGGATCCTGCCGGCTGGTCAATTCTCCGATCGACACGCCGAACAGAGACGCGATCTGTGTGAGAACGTATGCGTCCGGTACGCCCTCCGCACGTTCCCATTTGGAGACGGACTTGTCCGAATAATTCAACTTCTGCGCCAGTTCGATCTGTGTCATTCCGGCGCGCTTGCGATAATATGCAATTTTTTCTGCAACGATCCTGCGGAATTCCTGTTCAGTCATTACGGGACTCCTTTAGTGTTTTCTCTATTATATTCCATTTTCTCCTTCATTGCAACCTTTACGATCAACGATTCTACGGACAGTAGAGTCCTTTTTCATCCGGTAGAGTGATGGAAAAAAGAGTAGGTTGCCGCTTCGCTGCGCGCGTGCTATACTGATGTCAGACTTTCCAACGAGGTGACGCCATATGACACGAACAAAACTTGCGGATCGAATGCTTCCCGATTACACGCGCGGCGAAGAGATCGCCAACATGACAACGCATATTGTGGGCGGCGTATTCGGTGTTGCGGCGCTGATTGTCTGCACCGTGTTTCCGCTGCTGCGGCACAACTACTGGGCGTTTTGCGGTGGATTGATTTACGGGTTGATGATGATTTTTTTGTATACCATGTCCAGCGTATACCACGGACTGGTTCACGAATACGCCAAAAAGGTCATGCAGGTATTGGATCACTGCTCCATTTTTGCGCTGATCGCCGGTTCCTATGCGCCGATTCTCTGCACGGGAATCCGCATGCAGAATCCGCGCCTTGCGTTGCTGCTGACGGCGCTGGTCACGGTCGGCGTTGCGGTCGGCGTGACTTTCACGGCCATCGACTTCAAGCGGTTTGCTGTCATTTCCATGACCGGATATTTTGCCACCGGGTGGGCGGCGCTGCTCGGCTGCGGCGCGCTGTACCGCGCATACGGCGTCGGTTTTCTGCTGTGGCTGATTGGCGGCGGCGCAGCGTATACATTCGGCATTCTTTTTTATGCCATGGGGCGCACGCGGCGTTACTTCCACAGCATCTTCCATCTGTTCATCCTTGCCGGAACCGCGCTGCAATTTGTTGCGATTTTTCGTTACTGCATTTTGCAATAAACTCTCGCTCCCTCGCACACCCCGATAGATTCAGCGCTTGCCAGATGATTTCCCGGCGCGCTGATCGGCAAAAATATTCGCCGAATATGCCAAAGGGCGGCTCGCAAATCAAAAGCGAGCCGCCCTGTTCTGTTTTTTGAAAGGACTCACCGCAGCGGATAGACCAGCGCGAAGTGCTGCATGTGCATTGGGTTGAAACCTTTCCGTTTTTGCTGTTTGTTCTTTCGCCGCATTCCTTATGCTTTCCACAAGGAATGCAGGTTGCAGTAAGCGTACACAGCCTGCACTTCGTCTCCGTCACAAATGCGGAAGCAGACCTTTGGCTCCATGCCGGGTTTGAGCATCTTGCGCTGGTTGCCCTGCGCTGTTTGCAAAGCAACCCACTCGATGTAATGCTCCTGCGTCATGGGGTGTGCAACCTCGCCTACCGTGACGGAAACAACGCCGTCTTCCACGGTAAAGACAGGCACATGCTTTTCCGCGGCGGCGTCTGTGGTGCCGGGAATAATCTCCTGCATGGGTTGGCCGCAACACATAACCGGCACAGCCGTCTTTTTGACCACAGCGATAATCTGGCCGCAATGCGCACAGCGGTAAAATTTCATTTCCATAGGGGATTCCTCCTTGTGTTTTTTTACAGTATACCATATCCGCTGCAAGAACACAAGAACAAGACTCTTTAAAGTTTGAGTCAAGTACGAGTTGGCAAAATGATCCTGTGATAGATGAATTTGCGAATCGAAAACAATCAAATTCCAAACAGCGGTTTGCAAGAGATCATTTGCTTTGGCCACGGTATGTTTGAAAAAGTTCTTTGAAGATATGCCGTCCAACGCCTTTTCTGCAGTCGTCGCAGCAGCGACGGACATAAACGCTTCCTAAGGAAGCACTGATTAAATCCGATGCGCACGAAGGAATGGATCTTTTTCCGCCATAT
>CAMOCU010000343.1 GCA_946610835.1 uncultured Clostridia bacterium
GAAAACATTCTTGGACGTATAATCCATGCGTTTTACGATGTCGGTCATACTGTCTCCTTTTTACGCCATCTCAAAGTACTGATCGCGTTCCGCGCCGACAGAAACATACTGAATTTTGCAGCCGACAGCATCCTGAATGTAGAGAATGTAGTCCTGCGCCGCTTTCGGCAGATCGTCAAAGCTGCGGCATCCGGAAATGTCGCAATGCCAGCCAGGGAGGGTGGTATACACAGGCTTGGCATTTGTCAGGCGGCTGCCGGACGGGAACTTGTCGGTCTTTTCGCCGTCGATCTCGTACTGTACGCAGACCGGGATCTGCTCATATACGCTCAGCACGTCAAGCTTGGTCAGCGCAAGGGTATCCGCACCCTGAATGCGTACACCATAGCGGGACGCAGGCACATCAAAACCGCCCACACGCCTCGGACGGCCGGTTGCCGCGCCGTATTCGCCGCCGGCTTCGCGCAGTATATCGCCCGCCTCGCCGAACAGTTCACAGGTAAACGGGCCTTCACCCACACAGCTGGAATATGCTTTCATGATGCCGATCACGTTGTCCAGCCGCAGGCCGGGAATTCCGGCGCCGACGGGTGCGAACCCGGCGATGTTTGAGGACGAGGAGGTGTACGGATAGATGCCGAAGTCGATGTCGCGCAGGGCGCCGAGTTGTGCCTCAAACAGGATCTTCTTGCCGCTTTCATGTGCATCTGTCAAATATTCCGTGCAGTCACAGATGAAGGGCTTGAGCGGATCGCCGAACGTATGCAGCCACTGCAGCATTTCGTCCGCATCCACCGGAGCGTGGCCGTATCCTTTTTCGACCATCAGGTTCTTCCATTCCAGAATGCCTTCCATCTTTTCGCGCAGCACTTCCTCCGGCTCAAAAAGATCGCTCATACGGAAGGATTTTTTCATATATTTGTCCGAATAGATCGGTGCAATGCCGCGGCGGGTCGAGCCGAACTTTTTGTCCGCCAGCCGTTCTTCTTCCAGAATATCCAGCAGCTTGTTGTACGGCATGCAGATTGTGGCGCGTTCACTGATCTTTAAAGAATCGGGCGTAATGGAGATGCCTTTTTCCGTCAGACGCTGCATTTCGCCGTGCAGGTGTTCGATGTCGACCACCATGCCCGTGCCCATCACGTTGACGGTGCCTTCGCGCAGAATGCCGGACGGCAGCAGGTTGAGAATGAATTTGCCGCGCTCATTGATTACGGTATGGCCGGCGTTGTTGCCGCCCTGATAGCGAACGATGATGTCATATTCTCTGGAGAGCAGATCCACCATGCGCCCCTTGCCTTCGTCTCCCCAATTGATGCCTGTAATTGCTGTCAGCATGATAAACTCCTTTTCTCCTGTCAGATTTGGATTTCGACCTGTACGCGGTCGATGTTTTTGTATTGTTCCAGCAGAGGCTGAACCTGCTGCGCAAGGAATGCGCGTGTCTGCTGTTCCGCCATACCGGTGAAGCCGCCCTCGGCGAGGATGCCGTCGAGCTCTTCGCGGGTCAGGCCGAAGCGCGGATCTGCGACGATGCGCTCGAGCAGATCGTTGTCGCCGCCGTGGAGCTTGATTTGTTTGGCTGTGTCCACGGAATGCTGGCGGATCGCCTCGTGCAGCGTCTGGCGGTCGCCGCCTTTCTTTACGCAGTACATCAGAATATTTTCCGTTGCCATGAACGGCAGCTCTTCGTTCAGATGTTTTTTGATTACATTGGGATATATCGTGCCGCCGGAGATGACGTTGATCATAAGGCTCAGCACAGCGTCCGTTGCAAGGAATGCCTCCGGCACGCTGATGCGTTTGTTGGCGGAATCGTCCAGCGTGCGCTCGAACCATTGTGCCGAAGCGGTGATAGCCGGATTGAGAACGTCGACCATAATATAGCGGCTCAGCGATGCGATCCGCTCGCTGCGCATGGGATTGCGCTTGTACGCCATGGCGGAAGAGCCGATCTGGCCGGATTCAAACGGCTCGTCGAATTCTTTCAAATGGGACAGAAGCCGGATATCGTTGGAAAATTTCGTCGCGCTTTGCGCAATGCCGCACAGTGCAGATAGTACGTTATAATCGGTTTTGCGCGAATAGGTTTGGCCGGAAACGCTTACACACGCGGAAAAGCCCATCTTTGCCGCAATGCGCCTTTCAAGATCGACGACCTTTTCTGTGTCGCCGCCAAACAGTTCCATAAAGCTTGCGCCGGTACCCGTTGTGCCTTTGCAGCCGAGAAGTTTGAGATGCGAAAGCCGGAACTCGATCTGTTCCAAATCGCTCATCAGATCCTGCAGCCACAGCGTCGCACGCTTGCCGATGGTCGTCGGCTGCGCCGCCTGAAAATGTGTATAGGCCAGCGAAGTCAGCGCCGCGTGCTGTTCAGCAAAGGCAGCCACAGCTTCAATTGCGCTCAGCAGCAGTTCGCGGATGCGCACAAGACCGCGGTGCATGACAATAATATCTGTATTGTCGCCGACATAGCAGGATGTTGCGCCGAGATGGATGATTCCGCGCGC
>CAMOCU010000344.1 GCA_946610835.1 uncultured Clostridia bacterium
GCGCTGCGCGCAGCGCGGTCAACGGCAGGCGTATTTGCCATTGCCGGAATTTGTTCGGTAACGCTGCCTTCCGTGTGCCGTGTGCTGCTTTGGCAGGTTGCGCTGGAGGGTGCAAAACTTGCGGCGGATCTGCTCGGGCACAAATCGGGCGGCAAGCTTTTTCATGCGTTTTCCGGCGCCTTGTCTGTGCTGCTGGGATGTTTGCTGTTTGCGACCGTGCTGTACGTGCTGTCCGTCGGCATCATCCTGCGGCTGCGATCGGGGGTATAGACGATGGGAAGCGGATTGTTTCAGGGGCTGCTGATCGCCGGGGCATTGGGGGCGCTTGCGCGTCTTCTTTCGCCGGAGGAGGGGACGCGGAAAATTCTGCGTTTGTGCACGGCGCTGTTTCTGGTTGTCACGCTCGGCGCAGGATTTCGGGATGTGTCCATGGAATTGGAAACACAGCCGGCAAACGATGTGCAGGACACGGCTGCCGAAGCGGTGCTGCGGACAGCGCAGCAGGCAGTCGAGCAGCAGGCGCGGCGTGTGCTGGATGCGCACGGACTGTATAAGGCGCAAGTGCGCGTGCAGATGACCGTCCGCGACGGAGAAGTACACACACAATCATTTGTGCTGTACGGCGTACCGCCGGAAAGCGCACAGGAGATTCAGGATGAAATTTTTGCAAACACGGGGGAAAGACCTCTCACGTCTGCGCGAGCAGCTCCGCAGCCCTAAGGGTAAGGCTGCGCTCGTGGCGCTGTGCGTGGTGTGTGCGGCGCTGCTGATCGTTTCGGAATGGACGCCGTCACAGACGCAGAGCACAGCGGCAGAAACGGCCGTGGATCCGGAAACGTATGCGCGCCATATGGAAGAGCGACTGACGACGCTGATCCGGGAAATTCGAGGCGCGGGGAAAACGCAGGTGCTCGTAACGCTGCGCGCCGACGGCGAGACGGTCTGGGCGCGCAATGACCAACTTGAGCAGGAGCAGGGTGAGAGCGAAAGACTGCGCAGCACGCAGGAGTATGTGCTGCTGCGTTCCGGCAGTGCAGAAAGCGGGCTGCGTGTGCGTACCGGGATGCCGGCTGTGCAGGGTGTGGCCGTCGTTTGCGCCGGAGCAAACGATCCGGAAGTCTGCGCGCGAATTACGCAGACCATTACTGCGGCGCTCGGCATTGCGGCGGCGCATGTGAGCGTGGTGCAGATGCAGCCGTAATATTTTAAGGGAACGCCGCACAATCCCGGTGTGCAGATTGTGCGGCCAGATTTTTCGTCAGATTGCACAAAGAATCTGATGCTTTGCCAGCGCAAGGCGAGGGCTTTTGGCGCAATATGACGGAACAAGGTGCAAGCAAGACGTGCGCCGTAACCGAAAAAGCGGCGCAGCCTGAAAACATCCGAAAGGGAGTCGATAAAATGATTGTAAAAAAGAAGCAGCTGCTTACCGCGACATTGGTGCTCGCGCTGGGCGCGGCGGTGTTTGTCAACTGGTATTACACCAAGCCGCATCCTTCCGTCACTCCGGCGGATACCCCTGCCACGGTTACGCAAGCGGCGGAAAATCTGGGCGACGCGCGGTATGTGGTGTCCGATGTGTCCGGCAAAGCGGATCCGTTTGCCGCCGCGCGGCTCAAACGGGAAAAATCGCAATCTGCAGCGGCGGAAACATTGCGGGAGGTGATCGAAGATACGGCCGCATCACAGGCTGCCGTCACGCAAGCTTCAGCGGAGCTGGCCGCTCTGACAGAGCGCGTGACGATGGAGTCGGACATCGAAACACTCGTGCAAGCGAAAACGGGGCTGGAAAATCTGGTGATCCTGAGCAAGGATTCGGCACAGATTCTGGTGAGCGAAACGCCTGAGGAAAGTGCAGTCATGCTGCAGATTACAGAGCTTGCCGCACGAAAAAGCGGGCTGGAGCCGGCGCAGATCACAATTATTGAAGCGCAGTGAGTGCAGAGGAGATGCTGCATAAGACCGATGCGCAGAAGGATAGCGGATTTTCTCCGCTATCCTTCTGCGCAATTTTCTTTTCGTCAGACTATAATTACAGGTAAGGTTTTTCAGCCAAACAGGTGAGAGTAGAAGATGTGAACATTAAAACCGCTGAATACCCACACAATGAGGTCAATCAGCAGGCGGGGCAAGAATACGATTGCACCGAGAACTGTGCCGATCACCGAGCCGACGGAAGCTGCATGCACCAATTCCGGCTCATTGGCTTCAGCTGCCTGTGTGTTCACGGTTGTATCTTCCCAAACAGCACTTTCTTGTTCTGCAGCTTCAGTTTCGACATCTGTTACTGTGATTGCATCCGTTTTTTCTTCCTGTGCACAAACGCCAATCTGCATAGCGGAAAAAACCAACAGACAAATGGAAATAATTGCAAGTACTTTTTTGATGGAACGCATAACGACACCTCTCTTTTTGTTTACAGACCAAAGATAAGGCCAAGGAAATGGAACGGAGCTTTAAGGCAACACCGCACAAATCGTGGCGCACGCCTTGTTTGAATCTGTTTCCG
>CAMOCU010000345.1 GCA_946610835.1 uncultured Clostridia bacterium
GCACAAAAAAGACAGCCAGGATACGAGGATCCCTCCGTCAATCGCAATCCAGTCGTTCTGGAAGATGGTCTTGTTGGCGAGCACATTCATCACCACAACGGACACCGTAAACAGCGCCGTGATGACAGAGGGAATACTGCGGAATAGCAGTTTCGTATCCGCGGCTGCGGATCTGATTCGTTTGTTCATTTTTCGTTTCTCCTTGGTTTTATTTTTTTAAGCGAAGGATTTAGAGCCCGAACTCCGCTGCTTTCACGGCTTTCGCCGTGGGAATACAGGATAGCACAACACACAGCGAAATGCAAGTCTTTTTCTTTCAGGCAGATTCTGCAGAAAAATCTCCTTTTCGTTTGCCGCAATTTACGCGGAGTACACCGCAAAAACTCTTGCTATCCGACACAAACTGTGTTATAATAAAATTGTATTATTTTATATGTGGAGGTATGCACTTATGCAGATCACAAAAGACACTTTGATTGGCGATATCCTGACAATGGATCAGACCACCGCACCATATTTTCTGGAAATGGGCATGCATTGTCTCGGCTGTCCCGCTTCGCGCGGCGAATCGCTGGAGATGGCGTGCATGGTGCACGGCGTTGACGCGGACGAAATGGTCAACAAAATCAACGCGCATCTTGCCGCGAAAGAATGAGACTTTCGCCCAGACTGCGGATGGTCGCCTCGCTGGTGCGCAAGGGCGCGCGTGTGGCCGACATCGGCACAGACCATGCTTATCTGCCGGCCTATCTGGTCGCCACAGGGCATTGTCCGTCCGCTGTCGGCAGCGATGTGCGCGACGGTCCGCTGATGAACGCGGTCGCCAACATTGCTGCCTGCGGCCTTTCCGATCAAATTCGTCTGCTGCACAGTGACGGGCTGGACCGCCTGTCCCCGGCGGATGCGGATGATTTTGTCTTTGCAGGCATGGGCGGCACTTTGATCGTCGAACTGCTCGAACGTACGCCTTGGATCACGAACGCGGATAAGCGGTTCATTTTTCAACCAATGTCCCATGCGGAACTGGTGCGGGCATTTTTGCTCGAACGCGGCTTTCGCATTCTTGAAGAACAGGCTTGTTTTGACGAGTGCAGGCCGTACATCGCCCTGTGTGCACAGTTTGACCCCGGCTATCGTCCGCATTACCGCAAAAGCTATATCTGGATGGGTGAACTGCCCCGCTGCGGCAATGAGGCGGCAAGTTATTATCTAACCAAACAATACGTCTATCTCAAGCAGCGCGCGGATGCGCTCGAGCGTGCCGCGCTGCTGCCGGACGAGGTATCCGTCCTGCGGGAAATCCTGCCGGATATCGAGCCGTACATCCGCAAAAAGCACAAGGAGGGATCCGTGTGATCACTGTACAGACCGTCTATGATTTTCTGGACAGCTTCGCTCCCTTTGCCGGCGCAATGGATTTTGACAACAGCGGACTGCTGGTCGGCGACGCGGGCAAAGCCGTGCAGACCATCGCGCTCACGCTCGACATTACACGCGACACGGTGCAATCCGCTATGGACGCAGGCGCGGATCTGATGGTCAGCCATCACCCGGTCATTTTTAAACCGCGCAAAGCGCTGCGTCCGGACGATCCGGCCTGCATGCTGATCTGCGCCGGGATGAGCGCGATTTGCGCACATACCAATCTCGACGCGGCAGTCGGCGGCGTTAACGACGTGCTTGCGGATATTTTTTCGCTTGAGCGCGTGGAAGCTGTTGCGACGGACGCAATTCCCGTCCCGATGGTTCGTGTCGGTTTTTTGCCCGATACAATGCGTCCGATCGAACTGGCCGCCACAGCCGCCGAACAGCTCGACGCCAAGGTGCGCTGGTGTGACGGCGGACATCCGATTGAAACCGTTGCCGTATGCGGCGGCGCAGGCGGCGATCTGGTCGCGGATATGGCACGTATGGGCATCGACGCGCTCATCACGGGCGACGCCGATTACCATGACTTTCTCGACGCTGAGCAGCTCGGCGTAACATTGATCGCTGCCGGCCATTTTGAAACCGAACAGCCGGTGATTCCTGCGCTCGCGCAAAAACTGCGCGCCGCATTTCCCGGAGTAGAGGTCGTGATCGCGGAGCAAAAACGCACCGTCAAAACGATCTGATACATCAAAACACGAAGGAGAATCCTTATGAAAAAAGCGCTCGCCCTGCTCCTTTCGCTTTGTATTCTTTTGTCCGTGCTGATTCTGCCTGCGTCTGCGGCGCAAGACTGCAGCTGCGGCCATTTGCCCATTGTTGTCGTCAGCGGCATGGGCGCTATGCCCTTCTATCTCAACGAGGGCACGCCGCAGCAAATCGAATTCCGATATCCGGCGGTGCCGGACGTCCCGGCGCTGCTGCTGAAAGCCGGCGGCGGCATTCTGCGTTCGCTGGTCTCTTTCAGTGCGCGTCCTTTTGTCGACGCAGTGGTCGAAATCGCGCTGGATGTACTCAGTGTCGCGTCGTGCGATGCAGACGGCAATTCTATCTCTCCCATGACGCCCGTAACAATGA